>JAGPFK010000248.1 GCA_018056585.1 Clostridia bacterium
GAGCGCAATTCGGGCATCTCCGTTTGACATATTACTGATCAGATCCAGCACCCCTTCTGCCAACTGGACCGGATATTGCCCTAAGCCGCGCTCCTCGTCTTCAAGAGCCTTAATGAGAATACGTTTGATCTCATCTTCTGTCAGGGGATTGAGCTGAAACACGGTCGAGCGGGAAATCAATGCTTTATTGACTTCAAAAAATGGGTTTTCCGTTGTGGCCCCAATCAGAATCAATGTTCCATTTTCCACCTGAGGCAGGAGCGCATCTTGTTGGAGCTTGTTAAATCGATGGATTTCGTCAATAAACAGAAGTGTCCGCCCGGATGGATTCAACAGCGGGTTTTCCGTGTCCGCAATGATCCTTTTAATATCGGCCACGCCGGCCGTTACAGCGTTCAATTTCTGGAAATTGGATCGTGTTGTTGACGCAATAACACGTGCCAGCGCGGTTTTACCGGTCCCTGGCGGTCCAAACAAGATAATTGAACTGAGACGATCGGCTTCAATCATGCGGCGCAGCATTTTTCCAGGCCCGAGGATATGTTCTTGCCCGACAAATTCAGAAAGATGACGCGGAGCCATGCGGTATGCCAACGGCTCACTTTTTATCTTTTGATTTTCCATCCGCGCCCTCCTTTCCAGGCCGATCACCTCTTCGATTTATAATGACGGATAGAGGGGGTATCTGTTGCACATGAGCGCAACACGTTCCCTAATCGCTTCTTGGTGTGTGTTATAATCAACAAGAGCCAAGTGAATGAATTCAGCAATTTCGTCCATGTCTGTTTCATTCATGCCCCGGGTTGTTACAGCCGGCGTACCCAGTCGAATGCCGGATGTCACGAACGGCTTTTCAGGATCATTGGGAACGCCATTTTTGTTACAGGTAATATGGACCTCGTCAAGCCGCTGTTGCATTTCCTTTCCTGTAACGCCTGTATGGCGCAAATCGACCAACATCAAATGCGTATCAGTCCCTCCGGAGACAAGATTGAAACCTCTGCGTAAGAGGCCATCTGCAAGCGCCTTTGCATTGTTAACCACACACTGTTGATATCCTTTAAAGGACGGATCCAGCGCTTCCTTGAATGCCACAGCCTTGGCGGCAATGACATGCATCAGCGGCCCGCCTTGCTGACCGGGGAAGACGGCCGAATCAATGGCCTTTTTGTATTCCTCGCGGCAGAGAATCATGCCACCTCGCGGACCACGCAGTGTTTTATGCGTCGTTGTTGTGACAAAGTCAGCGTAAGGAATGGGGTCCGGATGCAAGCCCGCTGCGATCAAGCCCGCAATGTGAGCCATATCAACCAGTAAATAAGCTCCCACTTTATCCGCAATCGTCCGAAAACTGGCAAAATCCAGTGCTCGCGGATAGGCGCTGGCACCGGCAATAATCATCTTTGGCTTCTCTTTGAGTGCCAGATCCATGATCTGATCATAGTCCAGAACGCCGGTATCCGGATTGACTTGATAAGGAACAGCCCGATAGGTCCGACCGGATACATTCTTGGACATCCCGTGGGTCAGGTGCCCGCCATGGGTCAGGTCAAGACCCAGAATTTTATCACCAGGCTCCAGCATAGCAAAATAGACCGCCGTGTTCGCTTGCGCACCGGAATGGGGCTGTACATTCGCGTGTTCCGCGCCAAAGAGTTCTTTAGCACGATCAATAGCCAGCTGCTCTACGATATCAACGTATTTGCAGCCGCCATAATATCGTTTTCCTGGATACCCTTCAGCATATTTATTGGTTAAAGGCGTACCAACAGCTTCCATCACGGCCTCACTTGCAAAATTTTCCGATGCGATTAATTCTATGTTTTCGCGTTGCCGCTGAATTTCCTTCATGATAGCGGCGTAAACTTCCGGATCAACACGGGCGATCTGTTCATAACTCATGCGTTTTTTCCTCCTACAACATAAACACAATTTAAAATCCAAACCTTATTTTACCGCATCAGATGACTTTGTAAAGCTCATCTGTTCCTGGTTCGGACAATTCAATGATTGTGTCGTTGTGCTTCAGCAAACGCTTTCGATCTGACGTAAGACAACCGATTGCGGTGCAGAGAATCCCTTTTTTCGTCAACTCAACAATAAGCGGCTCAGGCTGATCCGTCGCGATGATCAGGCTGCCACTGGAAATAAGGCGAAGAGGATCGAGCCCGAAGACCTGGCAGATCTTTCGCGTCAGGGGATCAACCGG
This sequence comes from Clostridia bacterium, assembly GCA_018056585.1. Taxonomy (GTDB): domain Bacteria; phylum Bacillota; class Clostridia; order Saccharofermentanales; family UBA5734; genus JAAYBY01. Next base: position 2,210 of record JAGPFK010000248.1, read on the forward strand.
AATTTTGAAAGCTTCAATCACACAACCAAGTTGACAGGCCTCAGCCATTTCCCAGCAGGCTCCAAGCACACCACCCTCGGTGGCATCATGCATGGCGTGAACATTGAGGCGACCGCCAATCGTTCCTTCCTCAACCACACTGATCTGCCGAATCATCGCGGCTGCTTTTTCTAATTCAGCCTCACTCAAATCAGGTTGAAGCCGATCTTTAAAATCGACGGCCAAAATAGCGGTTCCTTCCAGCCCGGCCGTCTTGGTCATTAAAATGGTATCACCAGGACGTCCCCCGCCCGCATCGATGATCTGATCACCGTAACTCAGACCAACAGCCGTGGTGATCATGACAAAACGCGTGACCGCTTCGCTGATTTCCGTATGTCCACCCACAATGCTGACATTGAGCTGCTGTGCCGCTTCTGAAGCCTGATCCACAATTCTCGAAAGATCATCTGCCTCACAGTCTGGCGGCGCGATTAAAACCATGACCAGAACGCTGGGTCTGATACCACAGGCCGCAATGTCATTGCAGGAAACATGAACCGCAAGATAACCCAGATCACTGGAAGCGCCCGTAATCGGATCTGAAGTTAAAACAACCTGTCCATCATTAAATCGGATGGCCGCGCAGTCCAGCCCGATACCCGGTCCACGTAAAACATGTGCTCCAGGCTGTGGAAGACGGCACAAAACGAGTTCTTTTAATTCCTCATAGCTTAATTTACCTATTTTCACAAGGAGATCACCTCGATTTGATCCAAAACCTGCTGAACCATTTGATCCATATCCAACCCTTCTTCCGCCCTATTTGCATCATCGAGGGACGGGTGTGTTTTGGGATGTTTGGCCACAAAGAGAGAGCAGCAATCTTCGTACGGCTGAATCGATGTCTCATATGTTCCGATATCCTTGGCCACGGTAATGATGTTCTGCTTATCCAATCCGATCAATGGCCGGAAAACAGGCAAATCAGATACGGCATCCGTGGTACAGAGTGCTTCTAAAGTCTGGCTGGCGACCTGCCCTAGGCTTTCACCCGTAATCAGGACCTTGCAGTCTCTTCTTGGCGCCAGTTTTGAAGCGACACGCATCATCAGGCGCCGGGTAGAAATAGTCAGCATATCAGGCGGACAGTGATCGCGCAAGGCGATCTGTGCATCCGTAAAATGCGCAACATGCAAC
>JAGPFK010000249.1 GCA_018056585.1 Clostridia bacterium
CCTGACTGGCGGAGACCGTGACATCATAGAGATTGCTTGACAGGACGGGCTGACTTGATATGATGTAACCAGATGGTGAGAATGGCCGGTGATGAATCGAGGGATCCATGATGACAAAAGAAAGAATCCGTGATGCTGATCAAACACGCCAACGCATTCTGGTTGCTGCCGAAGATCAGTTTGCCTTAAAGGGTTTTTATGGCGCCCGTATCGACGACATTGCGAAACAGGCTAAAATCAACAAAAGAATGATCTATGCCTATTTTGGGAATAAAGAAGCGCTTTACAAAAAGGTGTTGTATCATGTTTATCAAAAATTGGATCAGGCAGAAAAAGAGATTCTGGATCAGCACCTGGAAGGTCGTGAACTGATTTCTGCCATCATTCATTTATACTTTGACTTTTTACAGAAAAATCCGAATTTTGTCAGTATTTTGATGTGGGAAAACTTAAACAAAGCTGCTGATCTGAAACAATTACCCAAAGAAGATTTAAAACGCGAGCTGTTTGATGTCATCAGGGAGGAAATCAAGAAGGGCCAGGTGTCCGGTATTTTCCGCCCCTTGCTGGACGCGGAACAAGTCACGATCTCTCTGATTCTTGTCTGTTTTGCCAATTTTTCCAACAGTTATACGATGTCCTGCCTTTTTGGCCGTGATCTCACAAGCCAGGCAGCCATTGAAGAAAGAGAAAAGCAAACGATGGATATGGTTCTTTCCTGGTTGTGCGGAAACTGATTCTGCTGGAGGTGGGCTTTTATGTGGAGTGAAGATCAACTCAACGAAATGCTGTCTTTTCCATCCCCGTCGCTTGTCGGCGATATGGAAAAGATTCACGGTGATTTGATGATTTTGGGAGCGGGCGGGAAAATGGGACCGACACTTTCCGTACTGGCCCAAAGAGCCAGGAAGGCTTCCGGGACGCCGGGCCGCGTGATCGCCGTTTCAAGATTTTCCGACCCGGAGGTCGCCGGTTATTTACGGGCAAACGGTGTCGACCTGATTACGCTTGATTTGCTGTCAGACGAAGCCATGGATGTTTTGCCCGATGTTCCTCATATCATCTATATGGCGGGCAGAAAGTTCGGCACAAAAGCATCCGAAGCGCAGACTTGGGCTATGAATGCCGCCTTGCCCGCTTTTGTATCCAGGCGTTTTCGCAAAAGCCGGATCGTCGTCTTTTCATCCGGCAATATTTATCCGCTCGTATCTCAAATGGATGGCGGCTGCACGGAAGATCGTTCTCCTGCTCCAATCGGGGAATATGCGATGAGCTGTCTGGCTCGCGAGCGTGTGTTTGAACATGCGTCGCGTGCAGACGGCTGTCCGGTTCTGCTTTATCGATTAAATTATGCTGTTGATCTGCGGTACGGTATTTTGCATGACCTGGCTGTCAAAATCTTAAATGGGGAACCGATTTCTTTGCGGACATCCGCATTCAATTGTGTCTGGCAAGGCTATGCAAATGAGGTGGCGATCCGCTGCCTTCAATTGGCCGCATCGCCCGCGGCTATTCTGAATGTGACGGGACCTGAGACGATCTCTGTTTCTTTTGCTTCTGATTTGCTTGGACAATACCTGGGCCGTAAACCGGTTTTCATAGATGAGCCGACCGGCTATGCTTATCTGAGTCAGGCAGGCCGCTGTTTCGAACAATATGGTTACCCCTCGGTCACATTGAATGAGATGATCCGCTGGCAGGCCGAATGGCTTCTATCCGGAGGCCGGTCTTTAGATAAACCCACTCATTTTGAGGAACAGGAGGGACAATTCTAATGCGCGAAACCGCAAAGGCAATACTGGCCTCAGGTACCGTGATACCAGCCATGCCCCTTGTTTTAAAGCCGGACAGAACCCTTGATGAGAAGGGACAGCGGCGTCTGATTCGCTATTATCTGGAATCCGGCGCAGGCGGTCTGGCCGCAGCGGTTCACACAACTCAGTTTGCTATTCGGGATCATGGCCTTTTTGAACCTGTTCTTTCCGTTGCCGCTGATGAAATCAGCCGTTTTGAAAAACGAAAGGGGAAGACCATTGTTCGTATCGCCGGTGTTTGCGGTCCGCTTCCGCAAGCTGAAGCGGAGGCTCAAATTGCTGCAAATCTGGGTTATGACGCCGTTTTGCTCAGCCCGGGCGGTCTTTTGGATGACAGTGAGGAACAACTGCTGGACCGGACGAAAGTGATCTCTTCTCAAATCCCGGTGATCGGCTTTTATCTGCAGCCTTCTGTCGGCGGGCGCTTGCTTGAGTTTTCATATTGGCAAAAACTATGTGAAATAGATCATGTCGTAGCGATCAAGGTGGCGCCTTTTGATCGCTATCTTACGCTGGATGTGCTTCGCGCCGTTGCCCTGAGCGGACGATCTCAGGAGATTGCCCTTTATACGGGCAATGACGATCACATTATCCTGGATCTGATCGGTGATTTTTCTTTTGTGCAGGATGGCTGTGTTCATAAAGTTCGTTTTGCCGGAGGTCTGCTTGGCCATTTTGCAATCTGGACGAGCCGGGCTGTTTCGTTGTTTGATCAGTTGATGGAGGAACGGGATCAGGAAGCCGTGCCTTCCCGGTGGCTGACACTCGCATCGCAAATCACCGATTGCAACAGTGCGGTTTTTGACGCAGCCCACCGATTCAAAGGCTGTATTGCCGGGATTCATGAAATTTTGCGGCGGCAAGGCCTTCTGGATGGAATTTTCACTCTGGATGAACACGAAACACTGTCACCGGGACAATCCGAAGAACTGGACCGGATCTGCAGACAATATCCCCATCTTCAGGATGATGATTTTGTCGCCCGGTTTCTGGAAAACGAGGAAATGGAGGGGCACTCGTGAAACAAACCATGAAAGCAGCCGTTATGACTGGAATAAGGGAAATGTCCATCATAGAAAAGGAAATACCAAAGCCAAAACCGGACGAGGTGCTGGTTCAGATTCAGGCGGTCGGCATTTGCGGATCAGATCTTCACTATTATGCAGAGGGGCGAATCGGCGATTTTGTTGTCGAGCCGCCATTTGTTTTGGGCCATGAAGCATCTGGCGTCGTCGTTGAGGTGGGTTCCGGCGTTCGGCATTTAAAAACAGGGGACCGAGTGGCGCTTGAACCCGGGAAAACTTGCGGCCGCTGCGCGTTTTGCAGAAGCGGCCGATATAACCTATGTCCAGATGTGGCTTTTTTTGCAACACCGCCAGTAGATGGCGTTTTTCAGGAATACGTCGCGCATGAAGCAGCCTTATGTTTTAAGCTGCCGGAACCGGTTGACGCCATTTCAGGCGCTTTGATTGAGCCGCTGTCTGTCGGTTTTCATGCCGTCCGGCAAGGGGAAGCCCATATCGGGCAATCGGCCGTTATTTTTGGATCTGGCTGCATCGGCCTGTC
>JAGPFK010000250.1 GCA_018056585.1 Clostridia bacterium
TCGTTCAACTGGGCTCTGTGGCCGGTTTTCTGCCCATTCCATTTCAGGCCTGCTATTCTGCCAGCAAAGCGGCCGTATCAGCGCTCATGCAAGCCCTTGAAAACGAAGTGAAACCCTATGGCATCCGTTGTATGCTGGTTCAGCCGGGGGACACAAAAACCGGCTTTACTTCTGCTCGTATGATCAGTAAAATGGACAGCGATATGCCTTATGCCGATCGCTGCCGTCGCTCGATCGAGCGGATGGCGGCCGATGAGCAAAGTGGGATGACAGCGGAACAAATGGCCCGTCTCATTGTTCGGCGCATCAATAAACGCCGGCCGCCGTCGCTTTACACACCTGGAGCTTTTTACAAAACAATCTATTTTTTACAGCGTCTGATGCCCAGGCGCCTGATCCAAGCCGTCTTATACCGGATGTACGCGGCGTAAGCGAACGGCAGAGGAATCGGTTATGAAAAAGCTGCTGCTGATTGGGATGACTTGCCTTTTGTTTTTGGTCCTGGCCGAGACAATGCCCCCTATACCGGGCTTTGTCCTCATTTTTGCAGCTGCCCTCTGGCTTGTGCTGATCCTTCGGGAGGAAACACAGAAGAAAAAAGCTCTCACCGACCGCCGTGTTGCCTTACATGCCCGTTTTGCAATCGCTGTTTGTCATCTCAGCGGCCTGCCGACTGACTTGCCCGCCGTGCTTTTTCTGACGGAAGATCAGCTGATCCTTGAAACTGAAACGGAACAATGGGTTGTTCCGTGCGAACAATTAGAAAAAATCTATTTGATAAATGCCGAACAGATTCGCCATATCAACGACCCGCAGTTGTGCCAGCTCTTGAAAATATCGAACAGATCATTTGTTGCTCTCAGAGAAAAATTGCGACGGCACGACAGCGGTCTGCGCCGCAAAGCCGTTCTCTTCCTTGTATTCAGAAAAGAACAGGAAGAAAGCGCAGAAAATGTTTGGGTCTTTATTCCATCAGGAAGGCCATCAACCATTGCCGCTCTGATCAGGGCTTCCGATTTACGTGAAAAAAGCAGCATCCACTTGTCACGAAACCGACGCCCATTACATTAAAAGCTTATAAACGGACTCCGGCCAAGTGATGTGTTGACCGGATCAATAGAAAAGAGGATGATGATGAACATTAAAACCAAACGCAAAATGTGTATCGGGCTCATAACCCTGTCTTTCTTCGTTTTTACCACGAGCTGTACGGTTACGGATTCGACAGCCCCGACACAGGAATCCGGCACAACAGAGCATTCAACCTCAGAGATGAGCGCACCGCTGCCCGAATTTGAATTTGAACTCTATCCGGATTATGCTGTCCTGAAAGCCTGGAACGGAACATCAGAACAGGTTGTGGTACCGGCTGAGGAATCAGGCAAGCCGGTTACTGAGATCGGCGCGGCTGCTTTTGCTCAAAAAGAAGCGCTCACATCCATTGCCCTTCCGGATTCAGTCACCAAAATCAATGATCAGGCATTTTATGGCTGTACAAGCTTGGTGGATATAAAATGGCCTTCAAATCTGCAAACAATTGGCGAAGCAGCATTTTACAGTTGCTCGTCCTTAACTTCGATCAATTTACCTGAGACTCTGACAGAATTGAAAGGTTATGCCTTCGGCGAGTGTTCGGCGTTGTCTGAAATCTCCTTGCCAAAACAAATAACCGAGCTCAGTGAAGCCCTTTTCATTCGCTGCACAAGTCTTTCCTCCTGGACCATACCGGAACAAATCACCTCTATCGGTTCTGCGGTTTTTTATGAATGCAGCCAGTTAGCTGCGATGGAAATTCCCGAACAGGTGACCCAGATTGGAGATTATGTTTTTGCAAAGTGTACGGCATTGACAAATGTTGTTTTACCGCAAAACCAGACAAAAATAGGGGAGGGGTTTTTCAGTGGTTGTACGGCTCTCTCCTCATACACCATACCAGAGCATATTACAGAGATTGGCAAAGGCGCCTTCAATGGCTGCAGCAATCTGACTGAATTAAATTTACATGATCGCATTACAATTATAGGCGAACAAGCCATCGCTGGCTGTGCGAAATTGGAGACCGTCAACTTGCCATCCGGGCTTTCGATCATTCCGGATGGGTTATTTGCCGATAACACAGCCATGAAAAAAACAATCATTCCTGATTCAGTTACAAGCATTGGCGAAGGCGCTTTCTATGACTGCTCCGCTCTCACTGAGATTCAATTGCCAAACAGCATCACCGAGATCGGGAAATATGCTTTTGCCGGCTGCTCATCGTTGACAACCCTCGATTTACCGCCTGATCTGAAGATAATCAGCGAAGGTCTTTTTTCACGTTGCTCCAGCCTGAAAAAGATTCAAATGCAGAATGAAATTACCCTGATTGAAGATGGCGCATTCTTTGAATGCCAGTCTTTGGAAGAGGTTGAGATCCCTCCTTTGGTCACACAAATCGGCAACAGCGCTTTTGGCTCTTGCAGCCGTTTGACAAAAGTCTATTTACCTGACAAAATCGAGGAAATGAATGAACTAGCATTTACTGATTGTCCGGATGAATTGGTGTTATATGGTCAAGCAGGTTCCTATGCGGAGAGTTTCGCAAAGCAACAATCCCTTCATTTTCAAGTTGTTTCTGACTGATCTGATCAGGTAGACTTAGCAGAAACAGACCAGGAGGCCTTGGTGAGCACAAAAACAGTCTATCTCATCGGTTTTATTATTGCGCTTTCTTATGTGCTTTTTAATATTGACGATGTGCTCTGGGATATTTTCTACCTCATTAAACGAAGATCACTTCAAACTGAAAAAGTTTCATTGGAATTACTGGATGAAGCAACACCAAAGCTTCTGGCCCTGATCATTGCCGCCTGGCATGAAGATCAGGTCCTGGAGTCTGTCATCCTGCATTTGATCACATCCCTGCATTATCCGCGTTCGATGTACCATATTTTCCTCGGCGTCTATCCAAACGATGATAAAACGATTTCAATCGCCCGAAAACTGGAGCGCGAATATGATCATGTTCATGTTGTGATCAATAAGAAGCCTGGACCAACCAGTAAAGCCGATAACCTCAACAATATTATTTCATACATTAAAGATTTTGAAATGGAGCGAGGATGGTATTTTCATTCCATGACCATCCATGATTCGGAAGACGTGGTGCATCCTTATGAATTAAAGATGACACATTACCTGATAGATCGTCATGATGTGCTTCAGTTTCCGGTGTTTCCCATTCAAAGGATGCCTTCCCTGAAGAATATTTCGAAGGGAATGACAAGCGGAACCTATGCGGATGAATTTGCCGAAAATCATTACCGATTGATGCGCATGCGAAGTGATTTGTCTGCCGTGGTTCCATCTGCCGGAACAGGTTTTGTCATCACCCATCG
>JAGPFK010000251.1 GCA_018056585.1 Clostridia bacterium
AGGTAATTCCGCTTCATAGCAGGCAATCGCTTTGTGCTCCGCACCGTGATACATCCAGACGCGCTTGATGTCCTCCATGCGATTCGCCAGCGCCAGATATGAAACAAAAAGGCCGATGCGGATCAAGCCCTCGATCAGATTGGATAAAACCGGATTCATCCCAAGCAAAGGATGAATCAAAGACACCAAGAAGTTTGGCAGCAAAATGAACAAAATAACACTAAATAAAATGCCAATGACAGCCGAACCATACAAAAGCCAGTCGGTGTGTGCACTGAAAAACCGGTCGATGGCTTGACTCATCCGTTTTTTAATTGTTATTTTTTCCGTCGTTTCTTCTGGTCTGTCATCGGCCGATGTTTGGGTTAAAACAGCGGTCGCAGCTGACAGAACGGCGTGACCTTCCGGTGTTTCGTTTAAAGTTTCTTCGTCTTCCGCCAGTTCTGCGGAACGCATCAAGGCCTTCGTTCCGCCCACCAGCTGATGAAACAGGCGAACGCAACCACGGATAAAGGGGATGTTTGCCGCTCCGGATAATGAAGCGATTGGTATCTCCTCAACCAGAACAGAACCATCCGGTAATCGAACCGCCATGGCTTTTTTCTCTGGCCCGATCATCATCAGCCCTTCAATTAAGGCCTGACCGCCGATGGTCGTCTTTCTCCGGCAAGCCAGAGCCTCAGGTTCTTTTTCAACCCGGGTTTTTTTCATCCGATCTCCTTTCCCCAGGGGCATGCAAAAAGGAGGTCTGACACAAAGCAAACCTCCCATCCAGCCCTATTTCTGATTGATGCGCCGCTTAAACTTATCAACTCGTCCGCCGGTATCGACCAGTTTCTGTCGTCCCGTAAAAAACGGATGGCACTTCGAGCAGATATCCACATTCACCACCGGTTTAATGGACAAAGTTTCGAACGATTCGCCGCAAGCACATTTCACCGTGGCTTTGACAAATTTAGGATGGATGCCTTCCTTCATTGCTCTCACCTTTCTTTATTAACCGAATCCTTTAGAAGGATTGCGCAACCGATTTTATTACACTTTACGCCATCTGTCAATCATCACCCGCGCTTGCGCGTCTGTATCCGGCTCCGCTGTATGAACTGCCGTTGCTGTAACGGTTGCTTCCATTGCTGTAGCCGCCGTTTTCACCGCCTGCCGTCCGCCCGCCTCGCATGGCGTCATACAAGCTTTTGTCATTGAGTGACACATTGACCGATGAAATAAAGTGATCATTGTTTTTGGTCTTCAGCAGCAAATTGATGATGGCTTCCGTCACGGCAGCCGTATCCAGCTGGCTGAATGCTTTACGGATCGTCCACACGGCGTCCAATTCGCGGCTGCTCATTAAAAGCTCCTCACGGCGAGTCCCGGACTTGTTGATGTCAATAGCCGGGAAAATACGTTTTTCTGATAACTTGCGATCAAGATAAACTTCCATATTGCCCGTGCCTTTAAATTCTTCAAAAATCACTTCATCCATACGGGATCCCGTTTCGATCAATGAGGTGGCAATGATCGTCAGGCTGCCCCCGTTCTCTATATTGCGCGCTGCCCCGAAGAAACGCTTGGGGCCGTACAGCGCGCCGGGGTCCAGTCCGCCGGACAACGTTCTCCCGGTGGGATTAATTGTTAAGTTGTAAGCTCTGGCCAGACGGGTAATGCTATCCAACAAGATCATCACATCTTGCTTGAGTTCGACCAGGCGCATGGCGCGCTCAAGCACCAGCTCCGCAACTTTGGTATGATTCTCAGGTGTCTTGTCGAACGTTGAATAGACCACTTCACCTTTGATGGACCGCTGCATATCCGTGACTTCTTCAGGTCGCTCATCAATCAGGAGAACAATCAGTTTTGTTTCCGGGTTGTTGATGCTGACAGCGTTGGCGATTTTTTGAAGCAGAATGGTTTTCCCGGCCTTTGGCGGGGACACGATCATGCCGCGTTGACCTTTTCCAATCGGCGCGACCAGATCAATAATCCGGGTCGACAGTTCATTTCTGGTTGTCTCAAGCACAAACCGCTCATTGGGATAAATGGGGGTCAAGCGGTCAAAGTGCGGGCGATGCAGCATTTTTTCAGGCGGCAGACCATTCACATCCTTAATATAGAGGAGAGCCTGGTACCGATCGTTATCCCGCTGCAAACGGACCGAACCCGTCACATAATCTCCCTGGCGCAGTCCAAATCTTCGGATGTATTGTGGCGGCACATAGATGTCTTTGCTGCCCTGCAGATAGTTATCGCGTCGCAAAAAGCCATAACCATCCGGCATAATCTCCAGGACACCGCCCTGCAGATCCTCGGAGACGATGATTTGCCGTTTTTCTTTCTGCGTTTCTTCGGTATCCGCGGACTTTGTTTCAACGGCCTCTCTGGCCGTCTCTTTTTCTTTGGATTCCTCGGCTGGGATGGTCATAGTCGAAGCGCTGGCAGCAGCTTTATCAACCGCTGTTTCATTTTCTTTCTCAAGCGCCGCTGTGATTGCTTCCGGGGAAGCTTCTTCGAGGGGTGCCGGTTCGGCAGTTTGTTTGGCCACCGGTTCTGTTTCGGCCTCGAAAACAGCCTGCTCTTTGGTCTCTGTCGTTTTCTTTTTTCTTGTTGTTTTTCTGGTCGTTGTTTTTTTAGACTCTTGTTCTTTATCTTCTGTTGCTTTTAAAGCAGGAACCGCCGTCTCCATTTTTGTTTCTACCGTTATTTCTGGTTCTGATTCAGTTTTGGTCCTGGTCTTGGTTTTTGTTCTGGTTTGCTTTTTAGGCTTTTCTGATTCCAAAACGGATGTGTCAGGCGGTTTGATGACGGTTATCGTCTCAGCCGGTTCAGGAGATTCCTGTTGCTCACTTTCCGGCTGGTCTGGCTTGTATTCAGTCTCCTGATCGAATATGGCGCTGTTTTGGGCAGCTTTCGCTTTCGCATCTGCTTCTTCGAGAAATGCGATTAAATCAGCTTTGGTCATGCGCCGGGCCTTTGACACCGTCAATAATCCGGAAATCTGAGCAATGGCGACCAGATCTTCCTTGCTTTTACCGGCGATCTTTGAAGAAGGCATAATATCACCTCATATCTGCCTATAGGCAGCACTAATAATTGGATTGACAAACTATCCAGGAACACACGAATAGACTTGATCTATTTTTCGGGTTAAACCCGTTCAAAATGACGTGTGGTAGACAGAATGAGTCATTAGGAATTAACTTTATTATAAATCGGATAAAAATCAACGTCAAGGGGAAGATTCTTTCAAAAAGCAGAATTGAGCAAATTACCACAGATCAACAACGAACGCCGTCATGATTTAGGCAGATCAACAAAGACCGGCCCCTGAGCCGGTCTTTGTCTTGTCATTAAACGTCACTCAGTGCCGCAAAC
>JAGPFK010000252.1 GCA_018056585.1 Clostridia bacterium
GATCGTACCGGCTTGTGTGTGCGGACAAAAGACGGCCAATATATGGTTTTAAGCGGCAATCAGATCGGCTTGTTGCTTTCAGACTATATCTTATCAGCCCATACAGAACGGAACACCATGCCTGATCAGCCCTTTGTTGTGACAACAATTGTGTCTACCAAACTCATGCGCAAAGTCGCCGCGTTTTATGGCGTGACCCTTTTTGAATGCCTGACCGGCTTTAAGTACATTGGCGAGTTGATTAAGGAAAAAGACGAGTTTGGGGACATGCATTTTCTTTTTGGCTTTGAAGAAAGCTATGGCTATCTGGCCGGTACCGAAGTCCGTGACAAAGATGCCGTGGTGACCAGCATGCTGATTGCGGAAATGGCCGCTGCCTGCAGAGACAAAGGGCTCACCCTCTATGATCAGTTGCAGGATCTTTATCGGCGCTTTGGCTATGCCGCTGAACAGACTCTCTCCTTAACGATGGAAGGGAAAGAAGGCCAGGAGAACCTCGATCGGGGCATGGCTTTGCTCCACCAAAAAAGAGAGGCTGCTTTTTCAGATTTACCCATCCGGGCGGTCAATGATTACCTGATGCGGACACGTTTCGACGTGGTAACAGGGACTGCCTCTCCGCTTTCTTTGCCACAATCAGATGTTCTGCTTTACGAATTAGACGGACTCGATTGGTTCTGCGTCCGACCGTCCGGGACGGAGCCGAAAGTCAAGATTTATTTCGGCTGCTATGATGACGATCCTCAAAAATGTACCGATCGTCTGACTTTTTTGCGCCAATCGGTTGAAAGTCGGATTGACAGCATCTTCAGGATCACGGGTGGCGGTTCGCATGACCATTAACACGTTTACACATTTGCATTTGCATACGGAATACAGTCTGCTTGACGGCGCAATCCGCCTGAAGGAATTACCTGATCGCCTAACGGAACTGGGCATGCAAGCATGCGCGATTACCGATCATGGCGTTCTTTATGGCGTTATCGATTTTTACAACGCCTTGATTAGCAAAGGGATCAAGCCGATCATCGGCTGTGAAGTGTACGTGGCCCCGCGCAGTCGCTTTGATAAGGATGCCGGTATCGACAAGGAACCGGCACACCTGGTTCTTTTAGCTGAAAACCAGACTGGATATCGCAATCTTATGAAACTCGTTTCCGCAGGATTTACGGAAGGATTTTACTATCGTCCGCGGGTTGACTCCGCGTTGCTTCAGGAGCACCGGGATGGCCTGATTGCCTTGTCTGCCTGTTTGTCCGGAGAGGTATCATCAGCCATCCTGGAGCAGAATCTTGATTTGGCCAAAGAACGGGCTATAGCCCTGGATGCTTTATTCGGCAGAGGCAACTTTTTCCTTGAGCTGCAGAACAACGGATTGCCAGAACAAACACGGGTGAACAGCATTCTGATCCAGATCGGCCGTGAAACCGGTATCCCGTTGGTGGCAACCAACGATTGCCACTATTTAAAAAAAGAAGATGCAAGGGCGCATGAGGTCTTGTTGTGCATGCAGACCGGAAAACGCATGAGCGACGACGACCGGATGCGATTAGGCAGTGATGATTTTTATGTTAAATCACCGGCAGAAATGGCAGAAGCTTTTGCTTTGGTTCCCGAAGCCATTGAAAACACGATGCGAATCGCGGAACGCTGCCAGGTCACTTTTGATTTCGGGAAAATTTACCTGCCGACTTTCGACGTGCCGGAAGGAGAGACAAACACCGGGTATCTTCGCCATCTCTGCTATGAGGGCTTAAAGTGGCGCTTTGAATTACCGCGCCCCTTACCGAAATCTGAATATGAGCGCCGGCTTGATTCTGAGCTCGATGTGATCTCAAAAATGGGTTACACCGATTACTATTTAATCGTATGGGATTTCATTCGTTTTGCCAAAAGCCAGGGCATCATGGTCGGCCCCGGCCGCGGCTCCGGTGCCGGCTCTTTGGCTGCCTGGTGCCTTGGCATCACCAATATTGACCCGCTCCAGTATGGCCTGATTTTCGAGCGTTTTCTCAATGCTGACCGCGTCAGCATGCCAGATTTTGATATTGATTTTTGTTACGAACGGCGTCAGGAAGTCATTGACTATGTGACTGAAAAGTACGGCAAAGATCGTGTTGCACAGGTTATCACGTTCGGGACGCTGGCTGCCCGCGCCTGCATCCGGGATGTGGCCCGTGCTTTGGACGTGCCGTACGCCGAATCAGACCGGCTCGCCAAGATGATACCCAATACGCTTGGCATTACGATTCAAAAGGCGCTTGAGACCAATCCCGAGCTGCTTGCTGATTATGAACAGAATGAAATGACCCGGGAAGTCCTGGATCTGGCCAGGCATTTTGAAGGCATGCCAAGGCATGCTTCAACCCATGCGGCCGGCGTCATCATTTCCAGCCAGCCCCTTACGGATCTGGTTCCGTTGTCCCGCAATGAAGACGCCGTGGTGGTTCAATTTACCAAGAACAACGTTGAACTGATCGGATTGCTTAAGTTCGACTTTTTAGGGCTTCGAACACTGACCGTGCTTCGGGATACAGCGGCTATGGTTTTTCAGAACACGGGCGTTCTGATTGACTATGATCGCATTCCCATGGATGATCCGGCTGTCTTCTCTATGATCAGCGAAGGGCACACAGAGGGCGTGTTTCAGCTTGAAAGTCCCGGCATGACCAGTTTTATGAAAGAATTGCGTCCCGAGTCTCTCGAAGACATCATTGCCGGCATCTCGCTTTACCGGCCCGGCCCGATGGAACAGATTCCCCGTTATATAAAGGCGAAGCGGGACCCGGATACAATCCATTATGATCACCCGCTTCTGGAACCCATTCTGTTCGTCACATATGGCTGTATCGTTTATCAGGAACAAGTGATGCAGATTGTGCGTGATTTAGCCGGTTTTTCCATGGGTCAGTCCGATAATGTCCGCCGTGCGATGGCAAAGAAAAAGCCGTCTGAGCTCGCCAAATACCGCAGCCTCTTTATCCATGGCGGCGTCGATGAAAAAAACAACCTGGTTCCAGGTGCTCTCGCGCGCGGCATCAGCCTGGAAACGGCAGAAAAGATTTTTGATGAAGTGATGGCATTTGCCGGTTATGCTTTTAACAAGAGTCATGCGGCAGCCTACGCGGTGATCGCCTATCAAACCGCCTGGCTGAAATTGCATCATCCGGTCGAATTTATGGCCGCGATGCTCAACAGTTATCTGGGCAACCTCAGTCAGGCGGCTGCATATGTCCGTGTCTGCCATAAAATGAACATCGATGTGTTACCACCGGACATCAACCTGAGCCAAGCCCGCTTTACAACAGAAGGGCATGCCATCCGTTTTGCCCTGGCTGCCGTTAAAAATGTCGGA
>JAGPFK010000253.1 GCA_018056585.1 Clostridia bacterium
TGACAGACCGTGGATAATAAAAGCCGATTCCCAAAAATCGGCCGCGACTGTCTTCAACGGTGACCCGTTCGCCGGGTTGCGGTTCTTTATGATTGCCGTCATGCCAGAAAGTTCTATCCACTTGGTTCCGATAAACCCATGGATGACCATTGGCTACGGCGACCTGCGTACCAGATAACAGTCTGACGGACTTCATGACTGCAGATCAATCGGCTGTTTAGCCGCTGATTTTTTATCTATGGTCCTTACACCGCGCTGCAAGGTAAAAATAAGATGTTTGAGCTTTATGCGAAGCCGATCCTGGAACCAACGGTGCGAAAGCGGATGTAGAGACCGATCGGCTTGATAAAAAAGACGATGCCTGGTCGTCGCCAGCAACAAAACACCCAGCGTTCCATCACCAAATCTGCCCAGAAAATTGACAACACCGGCACCACAGGATGCGATTTCCTCCGCTTCTTTCATACGGGTCACGACCAGCAAGAGGTTTCGTTTTGATGGATAGGCTTCCTGTTGTTGAATATAGCGGACACAATCCTGCAAAAGCTGGTCCACGACAAAGATATTAAGCGGCTCGTGTTGCAAAATAATCACCCGATCATAGGGGGTATGCGTTAAAAAAGATAAAGGCCGTTTTCGCCGGTAGACCCGCCCGATGAGGTGACTGTCTGCTTCCAGACAATAGCCCTTTGTCAGTAAATAAGCCTCAAAATCGACCAATAAAGCTTCTGTCGGAATCTCTTTTTTCCTTAATTGATAACGGCGCCGTTTCATTAACCGCTTTAAACTCTCCAAATTGCCAGGATCATATCGCTCCAGATCATACGTCGACAAGACATATTTGAGCGTGGTCATCACCAAAAGCAGATAAACGACCAAAATGATCCGAACCAGCCAAACAAGGATGGGAGAAGACCGAACAAGGGGCAGCGTACCAAACTGATCATCAAGATAATAAAGGACAGCACCAAAAAATACCAGGTAAAACACCGGTAAAAGGATATCACGCCGTAAAAAACGCCGTCCTTTCATAATAACCTCCCATGACCATACCATTCCAGATCACTCCACAAAACTTTTGCCTGGAACTGGCCCTTATTTTATCATGAACAGATAAGGCGAACAAGAAAAGACGGCTATCCCGCATCAACAGGGATCGCCGCCTTTTTAAGGGAGATGCCGTCAGACTTTAATAAGCTGTTTTTGTGTACTCTGTCGGCACGTCTTCATCAAGGACTAAATCGACGGTCAGCTCACGCCCATCTCTGATGACCGTTAAAGTCATGGTGTCGCCGGGCTTCATCGTGTTTTTGATGCTGTTGAGTTCATCGATGGTCTTGACTTCCTTGCCATTGACCGCAATGATGATGTCTTTCACACGTAAACCTGCTTTATCAGCCGCGCTGTTCTTCTCCACCTCAAGAATATAAATACCTTGCGGCAAACGATAGTATTCGGCCATCTGCGCTGTGATATCACGCCCGACGATGCCAATCTTTGGCCTTCCTTTTACATAACCATACTGAATCAGGCTTTCAATGATTGGCTTGGCATGATTGATCGGGATTGCAAAACCAAGACCCTCAACACCTGTTCCAATATTCTTGAGTGTGTTGATTCCGATCACTTCGCCAAAAGAATTAAAAAGAGCTCCACCTGAGTTTCCGGCGTTGATGGCCGCATCTGTCTGAAGCAATGTCAGTTTCTGCGTCCTGTTGCCGCTTGTCACGGTGATTTCACGATCAAGCGCGCTGATAATACCTGCTGTGACGGAACCACTTAATTGCCCCAGCGGGTTGCCAATGGCGACAGCTAATTCGCCCACCAGCAGCTGATCCGAATCGCCCAGGACAACCGTTGGCAAATCGCTGGCCTTGATTTTGATGACCGCAATATCGTTATCGGGATCTGTACCAACCAGCATGGCCTCATAAGCCTCATCGTTGTCCAAAACGACTGTTATCGTATCGGCGCCTTCCACCACATGATTATTCGTCACAATATAGCCATCTTCTGAGATAATAAAACCAGAACCGGCCGCTGTTGGCCGATAAATCTGACCAAAAATATCCATGACGGTCGTCTCAATGGTAATGGCAACCACGGTCGGCTTGCCACGGGCTGCAATTTCTATGGTACTCAAGGTCTCTTTCCCCTCTTCGTGACGGGCGGCTGCATCGGCCAGGCTGAAGAATGGGTTGTGTAAGTCGCTTTGTTCCGTGGATTGTGTTGTGGTTTCTGTTTGCCCTGTTTCTGTCGACTTTTCAGAAGGCACCGACTCTTTTTGTGTTGTTTCAGGTAAAGCCAGCTTATCTTTCATCATAAGATAAACCGCTGTGCCTGTCAGGGCAGAAAATAGAACAGCAACGGCCAGAAGCAAAGCGACAATGCCAATGGTCCTTGTTGATCGCCTCGGGTTCTTTGGCGGTTTTCCGCCGCCGGTTGTGCCAGAACCCGGTTCAGGATAAACATAAGGCGGTGGCTGTTGGTTGGAATTGTTCGGGTTATCCGTATCGAAAGTCATAATCATTCCCTCTTTTCATCATTTTATCCATCGGGAAGATGGTGAGCCAAATCTACTCTCTCCAGCTTGTGCGGCTGGTTTCACCCTATATTCATTTTATACTTTTTTTTCATGATTGCAAAAAGAACACAATAAGAATCATTTTGATACATTTATGACTCAATTGTAAAAGCCAGTCTGCAGGATTTTGCCTTGTCTTCTGTTTTGTGATAAACTTGCACTGATGACCCGGGAAAGTGAGGCTGCATCTTTGAAGCAATACCCCATCGCACGAGACGGATGGCCGCATATTATAATTGCTTTGCTTATCAGTGTGGCTCTCTATTTTTTAAAGCCTTGGCTGAGCATCATCGGCCTTATTTTTGTTGTTTTTTTCTGTTTCTTCTTTCGTAATCCAAAGCGAACAGGTCCCGAATGCCCGGATGATCTGATCAGCCCGGCCGATGGAAAAGTCATGTCTGTTACCCCTCTAGAAGAGATATCTGATTTGGAGGGACCCGCCGTTTGCATTACAATTTTTCTTTCCTTATTCGACGTTCATATTAATCGCGCTCCCATGTCCGGCGAGATCTTTTGCCGCCGCTATCGGCCGGGAAAATATTTGCCGGCTTTTAAAAGCCATGCGTCCGAATTAAACGAGCGCAATACCATTGGTATTGCTTCTGGAGATAGAAAAATCCTGGTTCATCAGATCACGGGTTTTTTTGCTCGCCGCATTGTTTGTGATGTAACACCCGGTGATCAGGTCAAGCAGCGGCAACGCATCGGCATGATCCGGTTTGGATCCTGTACTGAGTTGGTCTGCTCACCCGACGTGAAGATTAAGAT
>JAGPFK010000254.1 GCA_018056585.1 Clostridia bacterium
TCTGGCTGTCCGGTCAGCGTTGAGATCCCCGGCTTTATTGCTCTGGTCGCTGAGGGTCTGGACAGTGAAGCTTATGATCTCATCACAAAAACGAATAGATTACCAGCAATATGCGGCCGTGTTTGTCCGCAAGAGACACAGTGCGAACAACTCTGTGTCAGAGGCCGAAAAGGTGAGCCGGTTGCCATTGGCCGACTGGAGCGGTTTGTCGCAGACTGGGCTATGGCCAATCGGCCATTTCAACCCCCTTCTGTCCAGTTGAAAAATCGGAAAATTGCTGTCATCGGTTCTGGGCCGGCCAGTTTATCTTGCGCGGGGGATCTGGCCATGATGGGCTATGCGGTGACCATCTTCGAGGCCTTTCATGTGCCGGGTGGCGTTCTGATGTATGGGATACCTGAGTTTCGTTTGCCGAAAGCACTGGTTCAGGCGGAAATTGATCAGCTTCGTCAGCTGGGCGTTGACATCAGGACCAATTATGTCATAGGGAAAATCCATACACTGGATGACCTGAAGCAACAGGGATATGAAGCGATCTTTATCGGAACGGGCGCCGGTTTGCCAAGTTTTATGGGGATAGAGGGCGAAAATCTGAATGGTGTTTATTCTGCCAATGAATTTCTGACCCGGATTAACCTCATGAAAGCGTACCAGTTCCCGAAAAGTGATACGCCCGTTAAAGTCGGTCGACAGGTGGCCGTGATTGGCGGAGGCAATGTTGCCATGGATGCGGCGCGTTGTGCCAAGCGATTGGGCGCGGAAACCGTTCACATCGTATATCGCCGGTCTGAAGTTGAAATGCCTGCCAGACAGGAGGAGGCCCATCATGCAAAAGAAGAAGGTATCATTTTTAAACTCTTGACCAATCCGGTCCGGATTCTGGGAACGCCAAACGGTTGGGTCCGGGCTATGGAGTGTATGGAGATGACCTTGGGTGAACCCGATGCATCGGGACGCAGGCGCCCTGTTCCAAAAGAAGGATCCGAATTTGAGCTGCCTGTCGAAACGGTCATCATCGCCATTGGTCAAAGCCCCAATCCGCTCATTAAATCGACGACGCCGGCTCTGAAAACCCAAAAATGGGGTGGTATTGTGGTCGATGAAGAAACAATGGCCACCAATCTGCCCGGCGTTTTTGCCGGCGGCGATGTGGTCACAGGAGCTGCTACCGTTATTCTGGCTATGGGAGCCGGGAAAAAAGCAGCCCATGCGATCCATGATTACCTTGAAAGCAAGCCGGATCCTTTTTGAAACGACCTCAGCAGAGACAGACCAATCAGGCCGATTCCTTTTTGGAATCGGCTTTTTTCTTGACGTTATTTTATTTCCTACTTATAATTTATAGTGAAACAGAGTTACAGATAGTGAAATTCTTATGATTCCGGAGGTCCAAATGAATAAGCAGCAGATTTTACAAAAAATCGAAGATTGCGGCCTGGTGGCCGTCGTACGCGCCGATTCAAAAGAGCAGGCGATGCGCATTGTTGATGCGTGTATCGAAGGGGGTGTTGCGGCCATTGAGATCACATACACGGTTCCGGGTGCCGGGGCCATCATCGAACGACTCTCAAACTATTACAAGCCGGAAGACATTATTATTGGGGCGGGAACCGTTTTAGATGCTGAAACGGCAAGACAGGCCATACTTTGCGGCGCTCAATACGTCGTCAGCCCTTGTTTTGACGAAGCAACGGTTCGCCTTTGTCAGACCTATCAGATTGCTGTTATGCCCGGTGCGATGACCATTAAAGAAATGGTTGAGGTGATGCGCAGCGGCGCAGACCTCATCAAATTATTCCCGGGTGAACTTTTTGGACCAGCCCTGATCAAGGCGGTGAAAGGACCTTTGCCACAAGCTCGGATCATGCCGACCGGCGGTGTCACGATAGATAATGCGGCCGAATGGATCGGGGCAGGTGCTGTAGCGCTGGGGGTTGGCAGCGCGTTGACAGGCAGCGCCAAGCAGGGTGATTTTGCATCCATAACTAAAAAAGCAAAAGACTTTATTTCAGAAATCAAACATGCTCGCGGCCAGTTGACGCCGTTTTCAATCTAAATGGCTGAAAAACCTTTACAAACGGTAGACCGGGCATTAGCCATTCTTGAATTATTGGCGCATCAGCCGCAAGGTATGCGTCTGGTGGATGTTGCTGAAGCAATGAACCTGAATAAAGTAACGACCCATCGATTGCTTAAAACGTTAAATGGACGGGGCTTTATTGAGCAGAGCGAGGATGGGCGCTATCGGATCGGGTTGAAACTGATTGCCATCAGCAGCCTGAGACTAAACAACCTTGAATTGAAAACAGAAGCGCAGCCTTTTTTACGCCAACTGGTTGAAAAAGTAAAACAACCCGTTCATCTTGCCCTTTATGATGAGGGAGAGATTGTTTATATCGAAAAAATGGAAACGGTTCATTCCATTCGCATGTATTCTCAAATCGGTAAGCGTGGCCCGGTCCATTGCACCGCTTTAGGGAAAATCTTGCTGGGTGGTCTGGATGATCCCGATGTTTTATCTGTTCTCACAGCACGTCCATTAAAAGTCTATACACCACAGACCATAACGGATCCGGACATGATCCTGGCGGAAGTTCGTAAGGCACGCATCAGAGGCTATGCATTGGATAGGGAAGAGCATGAAATTGGCGTCTATTGCATCGCCGCTCCGATTTATGATTACCGCGGACATTTGATTGCCGCGATCAGTACGGCCGGCAGTCGTTGTGATTATTTGAGTGATCCGAACAGCCCTGTCATTTCTTGGATCTGTGAGACAGCAGCCGCTATTTCTGAACGGATGGGTTATTCTCCGCTTGCTAACCGCAGTCCGGCGGATTGATGTTCAATATGATGAGCGTTTAAAGGAGGTCCATATGAAACAAAAAATTATTACCTTTGGCGAAATTATGACACGGCTGAAGACGCCCGACCATGAACGGCTGGGACAAAGCTCTATGCTGGAGATGACTTTTGGTGGTGGTGAGGCCAATGTAGCTGTTTCATTGGCTGGTTTTGGGCATCATGCTGTTTTTGTCACGGCTTTACCTAAAAATGAGATGGCTGAGGCTTGTCTGGCTGAGCTGAGACGATTTGGCGTTGACGTGTCTGAGGTCCTTTTCAAGGATGGCCGGATGGGTGTTTATTATGTTGAGGCAGGATCTAATCAGAGACCATCAAAGGTCCTTTATGATCGGGACTATTCCTCCATCGCTTTATCAGAACCTGGTGATTTTGCCTGGGAGGACATTCTGGATGGAGCAGATTGGTTTCATGTCACAGGGATTACACCGGCTATCAGTCAATCCTGTGCGGAATCAGCACACGAAGCAATTAA
>JAGPFK010000255.1 GCA_018056585.1 Clostridia bacterium
CCTCACGTAGCCGTTGCCTTCGATTGCAAGGAAGAAACCTTTCGTCATCAATTGTTTGATGCATACAAAGGCACCAGAAAACCCACGCCCGATCAGCTGGCCATTCAAATACGCTGCTTAAGGAACTTTTGGAAGCCATGGGTGTCAAGTGCATCGAAAAGCCGGGATTTGAGGCCGATGATCTGATTGGAACCTTATCACGGATGGGGTCCCGGGAAATGCCCGTTATGATTGTCAGCGGGGATAAAGATAGCATGCAGCTGGCCGACGAACGGGTCGTCATCCTGCTGCCTGTAACGCGTGCTGCTCAAACTCAAGTAGAACAGTATGACTCAAAAACGATTCAAGAGCGATATGGAATCAGTCCGCGGCAGTTCATTGATGTCAAAGCCCTGATGGGGGATCCGTCCGATAACATACCGGGTGTGCGTGGGATTGGAGAAAAAACGGCATTGGAACTGATAAAACGATATGGCTCCCTAGAAGGTGTTTACAATGCGCTCGATGAGATTCGTCCGTCGATTGCTAAAAAATTAGAGGAAGGCCGCGAATTGGCCTTTTTATCAAGAGAGCTGGCGACCATCTGCCAGACGGTGCCGCTGGAAGTGGATCTTGAGCAATTTCGCCTGCGTTCGCCCAATGTGGATAAGCTGGCTGAAATGCTGACAGAATTGGGGTTTAAAACGATCCTTTCCAGACTGAATCTTGAGGCTAAGGCTGCCTCCTTACCGGCCCATAAACGAACCATTTATGATGTTACGCTTTCTGACCTGAAGGATGATCTGAAAAAGCGTACCGATCCGGTTACACTGCTGCTTAAAACACAAAACCCAATCTGTTTTATTGATTCTGAGGACCGTGTTTGTCGCTTAAGAGGAGAATCCATTGAAGCCGTTTTTGATGTTTTACATCAAAAAGACACGCTGTATTTTGTTTATGACTTTAAGACGTGGCTGAGAGAAAATCGTATTTTCGATGCGTCACTTCGCATCCATGATGTCCTGATTGCAGCTTATCTGCTCAATCAGCTCGAAGGGAAGCCAGACCTTGAACGTATTTATCAGCGGATCACCGGCCAGGCATTGCCCGCGGCTTCGAATGACGAAGAAAAAGAAGCCGTCCTTACGCGTGCTATAAAAACCGCTGGTGTTCGGCAAAGGGATGAATTGAAAGAAAGAAATCTTTTCTTTATCGCAGATGAGGTCGAATTTCCGCTGTCCGCGATTCTGGCCGAGATGGAGCTGCGTGGATTCTCCCTAGATCTGAAAGTTCTCCAGGCCTTATCGGAACAAATGGAAAAAAAGCAAAATGAGCTGCAGACTCAGATTTATCAGCTTTGTGGAAAAGAATTTAACATCAATTCACAAAAACAATTAAGTGAGGTTTTATACATAGACCTCGGGCTGAAGCCGGGAAAAAGACGCTCCGGAGGAACTTTTTCGACCGACGCAGATGAACTGGAGCGGCTTTCCGGTGAACATCCTGTGATTTCGTTGATTATCGAGTATCGCCAAATAGCCAAGTTGCGTGCCACATTTGTTGAAGGCCTGATGAAAGTGGTGGACCCGGAAGATGGCCGTGTCCACACAACCTTCAACCAGACGCTCACCGCAACAGGCCGGCTCAGCAGTTCTGAGCCGAACCTGCAGAACATACCCATCCGTACCGCTGAGGGCAGAAAAATCCGTTATGCTTTTATTGCGCCACCGGGCTGTTTGCTGATCGATGCCGACTATTCCCAGATTGAGCTGCGTCTGCTGGCTCACTTATCCGGTGATCCGGCGATGATCGAAGCCTTTGTGAACCACGAAGATATTCACACAGATACGGCGTGCCGCCTCTTTGGTCTGCCGCCCGAAAAGATCACTCCTGAAATGCGATCGATTGCGAAAACAATGAATTTCAGCATCATTTATGGCATCAGCGATTATGGGTTGGCACGCGATTTGGGTCTTAGTGTTCGTGAGGCTCATAAATTAATTGCCGATTATGAAGCCCGCTATCCCCGTGTCCGTGAGTATTTGAATAAGGTCGTAGCTGATGCCGTTGAAAAGGGCTATGTTGAAACCATGTTCGGCCGTCGGCGGTATCTGCCTGAATTAAAATCAACGAATCGGAATGTACGCCAATTTGGCGAGCGCGCCGCGATGAATGCCCCGATTCAGGGGTCTGCTGCTGATATAATCAAAATAGCGATGGTCCGGGTGGATCGCGCCCTGAAATCAGCCGCTTTGAAAGCGGGGCTGATTCTTCAGGTTCATGATGAATTGATTCTCGAGTCACCGGAAAAAGAGGTGGATAAGGCGGAAAAACTCTTACGCGACGCAATGGAATCGGCTGCTGATCTGTCGGTCCCTCTTGTTGTCGATATCAGCTTGGGCCGCAGTTGGGCTGAGTGCAAGGATAAAGGCGGCGAAAGTCCGTTCGAGGACGGTGAAGGTCGTGAGTAAGCGATGTTTGTATTAGGCATCACGGGTGGAATCGGCTGTGGAAAAAGCACCGTTGCCGCCATTTGCAAAGAAGCGGGGTTACCCGTTATTGATGCCGATGAGCTCTCGCGAAAAGTCACTTCGCCCGAAGGCGCGGCCATCCCGGAATTGATCGAGGTTTTTGGCCAGTCGGTGATTGACGAAAAAGGTGCTCTGGATCGTCAGAAGATGGCACAGATTGCCTTTCATGATAAAAAAGCATTGGATAAACTCAGTGCCATTGTTCATCGCTATGTTTTGGAAGAAATGCAAAAAGAAGTCAAGCGTCTGGCGGAGGCCGGTGAAAAGGCTGTTGTTTTAGATGTACCTATTCCGGTTAAGCATGGCTTTTTGGATTTATGCGATCAGGTTTGGGTTGTATGGGCCGATGATTCCTCTCGCATTGAGCGGCTGAGCAGGCGTGGGATGAGCGAGGCAGAAGCCAGAAGACGCATGGCCATGCAGATGAGCCGGGAGGATTACCTGGCCTTGGCTGACCATGTGATTGAAAATAACGACTCACTGGAAGCGCTGCGGCAAAACGTTCTCTCGCTGCTGACCAAAGAACTCAAAGAACGAGGCATCAGGATACAAAAAACGGAATGAGTTTTTTATTTGCACGAGTCAAACAGTGTGTGTGAAAGAGAAGTCGGCGTGACCAGATGAGGGTTGCGGCAATAAGCTCATACATTGAATCGGAATAAAATAACATCGCCATCCTGAACAACATAATCTTTGCCCTCTGAACGGATTAATCCCTTTTCTCGGGCTGCTGCATGACTGCCGCAAGCGATCAGGTCCTTATAAGCAACGACTTCGGCCCGGATAAAACCTCTTTCAAAATCAGAATGAATTTTACCTGCTG
>JAGPFK010000256.1 GCA_018056585.1 Clostridia bacterium
GGTTACATCCGCGCAAGAAATGATGAGCGAACCAAGCCGGCGCATTTCTTCTTTGAGCAGGCCGGACGCATTTTCCAGCCGGGAAGACTTAAACGAATTGCTGCAAACCAACTCAGCCAGGGTCGGCAGTTGATGGGCCGGCGACCGATGTTGCGGCTTCATATCCGTTAACAAAACGGGAATGCCGCGGCTTGCAAGCTGGAAGGCTGCCTCACAGCCGGCCAGGCCGCCTCCTATCACATGTACAAATCGATCTGAAATCATTCCGCCTCAACCGGATCGTCTGGTTTGGATGCTCCTTTCACAGATTTGTCTTCTGTTTTCTTGTTTTTCTTCTGCCCTGTTGCCGAAGAGCTGGATTTTTTGGATTCATTGGTTTTTTTCTGGTTGGTCGGGCAATCCCGGTTTCCACATTTGGGATAGGACCGGCCTTTGTAATGTTTCCAAACCATATAGGAACCACAAGTTTCACAATATTTCCCTTCGATCGGCAAATCCCAGCTGATAAAAGGGCAGTTCGGGTCAGAGCCTTGTTTGTCGCATGTATAGAAATGACTTTTATATTTTTTTGACACTCGGGTGACCAATCCGGACCCGCAAAGCGGGCATTTCCCTTTGACCTGATTTTCCACATTTCGTGTATATCGGCAGTCCGGATATCGATTACAGGCAATAAATCGTCCATAACGCCCTTCTTTGATGACAAGGTCTCCTTCCTGACATTCGGGACACTTCTCTCCGATTGGTTTTTCACTGATTTTAACCCGATCAATGGTTGAAGCTCTCTCAATGAGCTCATGAAAGGGTGGATAAAATTCGTCCAGAAGACTGATCCAATTCTGTTCGCCGGACTCCACCGTATCCAAATCCGCTTCCATGCGGGCTGTAAAGGTCACATCAACAATGTCACTGAAATGTTCCTCCAAAAGGCCTGTCACCGTTTTGCCCAATTCGGTTGGCACCAGGTACCGTCCATCTTTTTCGACATAAAGCCTGTCCAGGATCGTCGAAATGGTCGGGGCGTAAGTCGAGGGCCTGCCGATTCCTTTTTCTTCCATCGCTTTAATGAGGGTCGCTTCGGTATAGCGGGCAGGCGGTTGAGTGAATTTTTGTTCAGGTACGAGCCGATCCAACAACAGATTTTCATCTTGTTTCAGCTCTGGCAGTTTATCTTTCGTGTCATTTTCCTGTTCTTTCTCTTTTTCATCCTGATCGACCAACTGCACACCATATTGAGCCAGATAACCGGGAAATAAAATGGTTTCACCCTGTGCGCGAAACACATGAGTCCCCGCGGCAATATCGGCCGTCACCACATCCACAACGGCCGGCGCCATCTGAGACGCCATGAATTTATCCCAGATCAGCCGGTAAAGACGGTATTGATCATAAGACAGCTGATCTTTGATCTGATCCGGTTCCAGATCAAAATGAGCTGGCCTGATGGCTTCATGCGCATCTTGTGCCGAATTCTTATTCTTGAATCGTCTTGGTGTTTTGGGCAGATATTCATCACCAAATGTTTTTTGAATATATTTTCTGGCTTCGTTTTCCGCTTCCTGTGAGACGCGGACCGAGTCGGTTCGGATATAAGTGATCAGGGAAACAGAGCCGTTATCAGGCAGCTCGACACCTTCATAAAGCTGCTGGGCAATGCTCATGGTTTTGCGTGATGAAAAGCCAAGATAGCGCGACGCTTCCTGTTGAAGTGTGCTGGTGGTAAACGGAGCCGCTGGTTGACGTTGCTTCTGGCGTCTGTTCAGTTTCCAGACGAAAAAGGTCTGCCCTTTGCTGTCTTCGATGATCGCATCGGTTTGCTCTTTGCGGGACAGCTTGACTTTTTTCAGTTTATCTTTCTCGATTTCGCCCTGATAGCGAGCTCTGAATAACGTTTCTTCAGCCCGTTTTCGGAGCCAGGCCGTTAAAAGCCAGTATTCCTCAGGTTTAAAAGCCTCAATTTCTCGTTCGCGTTCAACCACAAGACGAGTGGCAACCGATTGGACACGCCCGGCTGACAAGCCTGTTTTGACTTTTTTCCATAATAAAGGGCTGAGTTCATAGCCAACCAAGCGGTCCAGGACGCGTCTGGCCTGTTGCGAATTGACAAGATTCATATCAATGGGACGAGGTTGTTTAATAGCGTGCTTGACAGCCGATTCTGTAATTTCATTAAAACTGATTCGACAGGCACTGTCTTCGTTGATTCCTAAGATTTGAGCCAGATGCCAGGCAATCGCTTCTCCTTCCCGGTCCGGGTCGGTGGCAATCAAAACGGATTCGGCAGAAGATGCCAGATCTTTTAATTCGCGAATCACCTTTTCTTTGCCCTTCACGGTTACATACTGCGGTTGATACTGATTTTCTACATCAACGCCCAGTTTTGAAGCAGGTAAATCACGAACATGGCCAACAGAAGCAGCAACCTGATACTGTTTTCCAAGATACCGGCTGATGGTTTTTGCTTTCGCAGGCGACTCTACAATAACAAGATGTTTGCTCATAATTCGCGCTCATTCCTCTGTTTTAACAGTAGTTTACATTATATACAGAAAAAGGACCATTTTGTCAAAGTAGGCTGTCTTCTTTTACAAAATAAGATTTAAATGGACGGCAAACCGTTTGGCAGAGCAGCCAGCACATCATTGGCCGACTCAAGAAGGCCGGCGCCTTCACGAATCAGTTGATGACAACCTTCGTTTTGCAACGTCAGGATGTCACCGGGTACCGCCAGAACATCCCGACCCTGATCGGCCGCAAATCCCGCCGTAATCAGCGTCCCGCTTTGTTTTTTTGCCTCCATGACAGCAACGACGTCAGAAAGCCCGCTGAGGATTCGATTTCGCGCTGGAAAATAGGATCGCTTTGGCCTTATGCCGGGCGGATGCTCACTGACCACCACGCCGTTTTGGATGATTGACTCCATCAATTGATGGTGCTCTGGAGGATACACAAAATCAATGCCATGAGCCACAACAGCCAGGGTTAAGCCTTTTTTTTCCAAGGCTGTCCGATGAGCCAGACCATCGATGCCCCGAGCCAGCCCGCTAATAATCAGAATGTCGTGACAAACCAGATCAGATACTATTTTTTGAGTCACCTTCCGACCGTATTGAGATGGCTTTCGGGTACCAACAACCGTGACAGCGACCGGATGATTCCATAAAAGAGACTTCCCCCTGTAATACAGGACAAGCGGACAGCCACTTGTCTGACGAAGACGTTTCGGATAGCAATCATCTGAGAGACAGCAGGCTCGAATACCCATGTCATACGCGTCCATCTTTTGATCAAAGGAATCCACTGAAGATGCCGCCGGAATGGCTTTTGAAAAA
>JAGPFK010000257.1 GCA_018056585.1 Clostridia bacterium
GGGTGCGCAAACCCAAAGACAAAGCCAAGGTGGAATCCGCCGTTCAGATCGCCGAGCGTTCGATTCTGGCGGCGCTGCGCAATCATGCCTTCTTCAGCATAACGGAAGTGAATACGGCCATTGACGAAAAGCTTGACGAACTGAACAATCGCAAGTTTCAAAAGATGGACGCCACGAGAAAGACCCTGTTTGAGACCATCGATCAACCGGCTCTGAAACCGCTGCCTACCACCCCCTACGAGTATGCTCGATGGAAGAAAGCGCGGGTCAATATCGATTATCACATCGATGTGGACGGCCATTACTACAGCGTTCCATATCAACTGGCCAAACAGCAGGTGGATGTCCGGATCACCCAAGCCATGATCGAAATCCTGTATAAAAACAAACGGGTTGCCGTTCATGTCTATGATTCCCGCCAGGGAAGACATACCACCATCACGGAGCACATGCCCAAATCCCATCAGAAATACCTGGAATGGACGCCCTCAAGGCTGGTTTCCTGGGCCGGTCAAAACGGTCCGCAAACCAAGGCGCTGGTGACCTGCATTATGGAGAACCGGACGCATCCCGAACAAGGTTTCCGCTCCTGCCTGGGCATTATGAGGCTGGCCAAAAAGTATTCGCCCGAACGACTGGAAGCCGCCTGCGCCCGCGCGCTGCTCATCAGAGCCTACAGCTATAAAAGCGTCGAATCGATCCTCAAAAGCAAGCTGGACACTCAGGATTTAAGGGACTTATCCGCACTGTCCCCGGACAAACCGATCCTCCATGAGAATCTCCGGGGGAAAGAGTATTATCTGGCCCGGGAGGTGTTTCATGCTTAATCAGCAGACGATCGATAAACTCCATACGATGAAGCTGATCGGCATGGCGCAGGCCTTTACCGATCAACTCCATCAGCCGGATATGGATCGGCTCTCTTTTGCCGAACGTTTCGGTCTCATTGTGGAGAGTCAATGGACTTGGAAAGAAGACAACCGGATGTCCCGTTATCTGAAAAACGCCAGGCTGAAGCTTAACGCCTGTGTCGAAGATATTGACTTTAAAACCAACCGGGGGCTGGATCAATCCGTCATGATGAAGCTGGTCTCCTGCGATTGGATCAAGCGGCATCAGAATGTGATCATCAGTGGCCCGACCGGCGTCGGAAAAACCTATCTGGCCTGTGCCTTAACGAACAAAGCCTGTCGGGAAGGGTATCGCGCTCTTTACCTGCGCGCCCCGAAGTTTGCCTACCAGATGGCCCTGGCCCGGGTAGACGGCAGCTATGGAAAAACAATCTCACAATTATCCAAAGCGCAGATCCTGGTGATTGACGATCTGGGACTGGCGCCCATGACTGATCCTGAACGAAGGGACTTGCTGGAGGTCATTGAGGAACGGCACGGCCACGCTTCCACCATCGTCACCAGTCAGTTGCCGGTGGAACACTGGCATGAACAAATCGGCGATCCGACGGTGGCCGACGCCATCCTGGATCGTCTGGTGCATAATGCTCACAAAATAAATCTGAAAGGAGGATCGCTTCGAAAAAAATATGCCGACTTGACACCGAAGAGTAAGTTATGACAAACAACCAAAAACCAGCGTCGCTTCGCTCCGACCCCGGAGTGGCGACATGATTCGGAACAGGGTGGCGACTTCCATCGGAATCGCATGGCACTTTCCTTCGGAATCAGGTGGCGAAATCAGCGGAATAGGCACGTATGCGCTGTATCGCCATCCTTTGGCCGCCGGATCATCAGGAAACAAACTGAGGCTCTTGCCGGGAGGCTCCCGATCTGAGATAGACTGCCGTATCACAATGATACGACGTGCCTTTTCCCAGCCGGCTGCCTGATACTCGATGTCCACAATCTCTATCCCCGGCTTCAATGCCCACCAACTCCTTGCACGACAAATCGTCCGCTGCAGGGGATGGGTCAGCTTCGCGGCAACCACATAGGGAATATGCTTCATCTCCAGTGTCGAGAGAAAGGCATCGTCAAAAAATCCACTGTCGGCCCGCAAAAGCCCCACCGTCTTACCCGCCAAGTGGGCAAGGGTGGATTCAAGAAATTGCAAAACGTTGTTCGCACTGTGCACATTCCCGGGACGAAGCCAGAAGTTGGCAACCAGCTGAAAATCAGCAATAAACGCCAAAAGCGGATGATGGCTCGACCGTCCGCGCCGGCCAGGATTGTAGCCGCGACAGGCGCCCTCCTGTTGCCCGTTACGGGTTATCACTGTCGAATCAAGGTCAAGGGTGACACACTTCATCGAGGGAAGCTTGCTAAACAACCAACGATACGTGTTCCCCTGCACACGCTCATTCGTCAGCATATCAAACCGCCTGAAAAGACGCATGATTGCCTTGAACTCGGCGGCGCAAGACCACCCAAAAAGACGACACAAAACATTATCCAAACGAACCATCTCCGCATGGGCAAACCGGCAGGCCCCACACCAGATCGATACGATGAACTGCTCCATCAGCTGGCAGGGGGCATATCCACGGTTTGATGAAGACTCCGGTACGCCAAACTCCGGAAACGCTTGCCGGAATTGTAGACGGTCAAGCATCTGCTTCATCAACGCCAGTCCGCCCCATGCCGTAATCTCTCTGTCCGAAAATCCGACCGTAAAACCGTTGCCCTGAAGCTGTCGTGCCATCTTCTCTCCCAATAACATGCTGAAATCAAAAACGTATCTCTAATGGTTTCCATTAGAACATGTTATGGCTACTCTCGCAACCGCTATCGCTGTCTCCTCAATAAAATGCCTAAAATCTCCTAATGGAAAATCTGGGTTTAAAGTACGTATAAATAAAAGCTCAACCCGTCGCTACAGTCGATCGCAGCCAACTGGGCTGACCGGCTCAGCTTTTCTTTGCACCTTTCAAACCGTAATTTACATGATCAAGATTTTTGAAAGTCATTTGGTAGGTGAAACTTTTTCTGAGATAAAACTTCATTAGACGGTTTCTGTCAATTCAAACATAGGCCGAGACAATAAAGTCGATAAACTTGTTGCGTATGGTTTCAGGGAACTAATAATTCAGATCGGTCGGTCGGCCCTCCCCACTACCCCATTTGATTTTTGGAATCGCGGAAATAAAAAAACCATGACGTTTTTCAACCTGTTTCTTATCCCGAGGAGTCATTATCGCGGCAATTTTTACAGTGCAAAGAAAAAGGGCTTATGCGATCATTGCCTAAGCCCTTGATTTTACTGGCGCGCCCACCTGGATTCGAACCAGGGGCATCCAGATTCGTAGTCTGGCGCTCTATCCAGCTGAGCCATGGGCGCGTTTTTTTCAAAAGAACGATGGAGGCCTATAGCACATTA
>JAGPFK010000258.1 GCA_018056585.1 Clostridia bacterium
CTTCAGCGCGCCGTAGCCGCCCATTGACAATCCGGCCGCAAAGGTGTCTTCACGCCGGTCCGAAACATGGAAAAAATGGCGGACCACCTGTGGAAGTTCCTCGCTGATGAAGGTAAAGTAACGGTAGCCGGCCTTCATGTCCGTGTAAAAACTCCGGTGTACGGCCGGCATGACCACAGCCAGCCGGCGGCCGGCGACATAACGTTCAATGGAGGTCCGTCGCTGCCAGATGGTGTGATCATCCGACAAACCATGAAGCAGATAAAGCACGGGTAACGGTTTTGGGTTTGTTTCTGCACCGGATGCGGTGATGCCGATTCCTTGTTCTGCTTCTGGCAGGATCACATCCATGGAAGAAGAAAGGTTCAATGTAACGGAAAAGAAATGAACATGCAATAAAGCCACGCCAATCACCTCACCAAAATAGAAGTTCTGCAGAGCCATTATACCCATCTGATCCATAAAGAACAACCAACTGTTCAAAAACCATTTTTTCTATTATCATAGTAAAGATCGTCTTGGACAGAATAAGGAAGGGATTACGATGTATCTTTACGAAACACATGCGCACACGTCTGAAGTCAGCAGATGTGGCAAAATAAAAGGTCGCGACCTGGCGCGGTTCTATCACCATATCGGATTCAGCGGTCTTTGTGTGACTGACCACTTTTTCAATGGAAACACCTGGATCGATGAGGATTTATCCTGGGCTGAAAAAGTGAGACTTTTGAGCTCAGGTTATCAAATAACCAAAGAAGAAGGGGATAAGCTGGGATTAGAAGTCTTCTTTGGCTGGGAATATTCTTTATCAGGGACCGATTTTTTAACCTATGGTTTGGATGAGGCCTTTCTCCTTTCTCACCCTGAACTGCTGTCACTGCCTATCAATGACTACTGTGACCTGGTGCATGAAAGCGGTGGTTTTATCGTCCATGCTCATCCGTTCCGTGAAGCGGACTATATTGATATGATTCGTCTTTTGCCGCGAAAGGTTGATGCGGTAGAAACCTACAACGCTTGCCGGACTGATTTTGAAAATGCAGCCGCTGATTGGTATGCCGATTATTATGATCTGAAAAAAATGGCCGGATCCGACAATCACGTGGGTCCGTTGGAGAGGCTGGGCTGCATGGGATCATCAAAACCAATAAAGAGCATCCGGGACTTGATCCGGATGATCCAAAACGGTCAGGGAGCCCTGCTCAGCCTTCCCGGCCTGGATTAGATTGAGAAAAATTTGTTTTTGGCTGTTGTCAGAACCCAATTTATCTTGTATAATTCTCTAAAAGTATAAGCAAAAGCGAAGACCGGAAAGAGTAGACAGGCAGCATCCCGCAGAGAGTGTGGGCTGGTGGGAGCCACATGGATAAGCACTTGTTTGAAAATCATCCGTGAGCTGTCCGACGAAAGCGAAGCGAGTAGAAAGGGCCGGCAGACTGCCTTTCCGGCAGCGTCCCCGTTACAGGAAAACGAGATGGCGAAAGGCTTGGCCGATCGTCGTGTACGGGTGGTACCGCGCTTTCAGAGCGCCCCGTTTCGGGGCGCTTTTTAATTTGATGCCGATCAAAGGAGGCTGTGATATGTATCAAAAAGTAACGACAGATATGGGGTTTGTTGACCGCGAAAAGGAAGTCCTTCAGTTCTGGAAAGAAAATAAGATTTTTGAAAAATCGATTGAGCAGCGCCAGGGCTGTCCTGAATTTACCTTTTACGACGGGCCGCCCACAGCCAATGGCAAACCACACATCGGGCACATCTTAACGCGTGTCGTCAAAGACATCATCCCACGCTATCAGACCATGAAGGGGAAGCATGTTCTCAGAAAAGCAGGCTGGGATACCCATGGCTTGCCGGTTGAGCTGGAAGTTGAAAAAATGCTTGGGATCAACGGAAAACCGGAAATTGAAGCTTACGGTGTTGAACCGTTTATTAAAAAATGCCGTGAAAGCGTCTGGAAATATAAGAACGAATGGGAACAGATGTCAGAGCGGGTCGGTTTTTGGGCAGACATGGAAAATCCCTACATCACGTATGAGAATGACTATATCGAATCGGAATGGTGGGCACTCAAAACCATCTGGGAAAAGGGTCTTCTTTATAAAGGGCATAAGATCATGCCTTATTGTCCTCGTTGTGGCACTGCTCTTTCAAGCCACGAGGTGGCGCAGGGCTATCAGGATGTCAAAGAAACATCCATTTATGTTCGCTTTCCTGTTGCTGATGAACCAGATACATACCTGGCTGTCTGGACGACCACACCCTGGACGCTTCCATCCAACGTGGCGCTTTGCGTCAATCCCCATGAAGAATATGTGCTGGTGGAGTTTGACCAGGATACAGACGGAACGAAAAGGACGGTTCGCTACTATTTAGCCGGTGTTCTGGTGCCGCAGATTTTTGATGGCCCCTATCGTATCGTCAAACGCATGCGCGGGAGCGAGCTGGTGGGACTTTCTTACAAACCGGTCTTTCCGTATGCCATCGAGCCAGTCGCACAAACAGGGAAAAAGGCCTTTTATGTAACAGCCGACGATTATGTGACCTTGTCTGAAGGAACCGGCATCGTTCACATCGCACCTGCTTTTGGTGAAGATGATGCCCGTATCGGGCAGATTTACGATCTCCCTTTTATTCAACTGGTTCAGGAGGATGGGACGCTTTCTGACGAAGTTTCGGATTTTGCCGGCCAATTCTGCAAAGACGCCGATCCCGGCCTTGTTGAAAAACTTAAAGAAGATGGCTATCTGATCAAGACCATGCCCTATGAGCACAGCTATCCTTTTTGCTGGCGCTGTGAAACACCCCTTATCTATTACGCAAGGGATTCCTGGTTTATCAAAATGACGGCTGTCAGAGACAAGCTTTTGGAAAACAATGCGAAAGTCAACTGGATCCCGGAAAATATCCGGGATGGCCGCTTTGGCAATTTCCTTGAAAATGTCGTCGACTGGGGGATCTCCCGCGAGCGATATTGGGGTACACCTCTGCCGATTTGGGTGTGTGATTGTGGCCATCTGACCGTCATAGGCAGTTTGTCTGAACTGCGTGAACGATCGGATGATTGTCCTGATGAAATCGATTTGCACAAACCTTACATCGACAGGGTCCATGTACGCTGTGATCAGTGCGGCGGCCAAATGACACGGGTTCCAGAGGTGATTGACTGCTGGTTTGATTCCGGGTCGATGCCCTTTGCGCAATGGCATTATCCGTTTGAAAACCAAGAACAGTTTGAAAAACATTTTCCGGCTGATTTTATTTCAGAGGCAATCGACCAGACACGCGGCTGGTTCTACACGCTCATGGCTCTGGGTACCCTTCTT
>JAGPFK010000259.1 GCA_018056585.1 Clostridia bacterium
GCGCTCAGCCGTCCCGACAAAGTTTTCCTCAGCACCCCACGAAAAGCGAAAAACCGGATCCTGACCGCCTCCTGAACTAATAGCGTCTACATTAATATTGCCATCTTGGCTGGTTAAGAGAACAGTCAGAGAGGCCCGGTTAGATGAACGCATATAGTATTTTTCGAAAACGATGACGATGACGGACTCTGAACCAACGGTCCTGCTGACGCTGTCGACCACGGTACAGGACAGCCCGCTGTTCTCAATATCTCGTGTCAGGCATTCCGCGATCTGCCTGATGTTTCCTTGTCCGCGCATGGATATTTTGGCCATCATATGCTCCTTTTTAAGCCGGATTTCATCCAGCTTATCAGCTATCTTATCATACTTGATCTTATGATATCATAAAGCAGCCATTACAGGATCAGAAGAAGAAGGGGATTTTACATGGATTCAAGAGAGAGACTGCTGAATTGCTTAAACGGCCGACCGGTTGACCGTGTGCCCATTTCAACCTACGAATTGGTTGGCTATAACTCAGAGGCATGGGAAAACAAAGAACCATCGTACAAGCGGCTGATGGATGAAATCAGAGCCAGAACAGATTGTTTTTATATGGCTGAGCCCGATTGGATGGAATCAGAGAAAATTGAACGGTCTGTTGAAACATGGCGCGAGGGAAACAGCACGTTTACCCGTACCGTTCTCTGGACAGCCAAAGGGCCGCTGGAAAAGCTGACCCGTGAAGACGATGGCATTCATACCATCTGGCATCTTAAACACTTTCTTTCGGATTTATCGGATATAGATCATTATCTTGGCATACCATATGAACCGCCGAAGGTAGATTTCAGGCGGTTTGATCAACAGGCGTCACAACTGGGCGGAAATGGCCTGATGATGATTTCGGTGGGCGACCCCATCTGCGAAGCGGCAGAGCTCTTTAGTATGGCAGATTTTCTTGTTCTAGCCCTGACTGAAACAGAGAAGATCTGTTATTTTCTTGACGCGCTGTTTGAGCGTCAACAAGCAAAATTGAAGCAGATGTTGTCTCACCCTGTTCAGGACGTCGTTTTCCGCATTTGTGGGCCGGAATATGCAACGCCGCCTTATCTGCCTCCTGAACTCTTCAGAAAACTTGTGACCGTCTATCTGATCCCAATCTGTCGTCAAATCCGGGAGGCCGGTGCAATCCCGCGCATCCACTGCCATGGCCGGATTTCGAAGATTCTTGATCAATTTGCACTAACAGAGGCACAAGCGATTGATCCACTTGAACCACCGCCGGATGGAGATATCGAACTGGCTGAAGTGAAACGCCTCTATGGAAAACAGTTTTGTCTGTTGGGTCATATCGAACTACGGGAACTGGAACAAAGTGATCCGCAACGAATAGATCGTCTGGTTCGTGAGGCAATGGATGCTGGCAAGCCTGGCGGACGCTTTATTCTGATGCCGACAGCGGCTCCGATCAATGTTCCGTTGTCTCCCAAAACTGAAGCCAATTACCTGCAAATGATTGAAAGTGCCTGGCGTTACGGTTTTTATGATTAGTCGGATGCTTTTGCTTTCGGCTGGAATCAGAGCCTGGAAACAGGCTGATGAGAGCTTTGCAATCAAATATTAAATGACATTTGATCCATCCCGGATAGACAGTCGATATTCTCTTGGAGCCATTCCCATATATTTTCGAAACAGCCTTGAAAAATAGTTCTCATCCAGGATACCGACTTTTTCAGCAATCTTATGGATGGGCAGATCGGTTGTATTGAGCAGGATGATCGACTGCTCGATTCGTTTTTGATTAATAAAATCTGTCAGTGTGACCTTTGTTTCTTTTTTGAAACGCGTGGATAAAGAGCTTGGATTGACATTGGCAATTTCAGCCAGCCTCTTCAATGGCAAAGGGTCTTCCAGATGAAAGGAAATATAGTTGATGACGCTTTGGATCGTTTGAGAATAACCACGCAGGGAATAATTCTGAACAAGAAAACAGTATTTTCTCAGCATTTCTTGAGAAATTCCGGACAAATCTGAAAAGCTTCGGGAAGCTTCAATCTGAATCGCAAATTGCGATGATAAACGATCGATATAGGCCGGGTGCACATCGGCTTTCTGGACTGCCTTTCGGAGCAGAGTATTCAGAACGAAAAGAAAATTTTTATAGTTCCTTAACAGATCTGTGTTGCGCGGCTCAATCTGAAATTTACGGAAAGCACTCATGTGCCTCATGGCTGTTTGAAGATCACCGTGTTCGACAGCCTCCAGCATACTGTCTTCATTTTTGTAGCGTTCTTCAATCATAAACATGGAGAGTTGATCACTCGGCTCCAATTGCAGCTTAGATCCAGCAATAGCTTTGTTTAAATCAAGGCCGGTCCGGTCCACGACAAAATCGGTTGTGTCAAAAACATATCTCAGCAGGATGATCATTTCTGATTCCAACACGCTGGAATCAGGAATCAGGGGCACGCCGCAATAATAATCTTTGAGTTCAGCATTTTTAAAAAGCGGCAAATGATGATTTTTCATGACGGATGGAATAATATCCTGATATGGTTCTGTCAAATAAGGGCCAATCACAATAAAAATGTCCTCATCGGCAGAATCGGGCGAAAAAGGCTCCCTAAAAATAAAGTAATGCGTTTTAAATGAGTCCATGGCGAGGTACAGAACATGGCTTCTGCAGCTTTCCTTAAGAAGGTCAATTATTTTCTGATCATCATATTGATCATAGAGCTGGCTGCGAAGTCCACCGTCGATTTTTGAAAGATGCTCATAAGGGGGCGCCAAACGATGAAAATTAATTCCACCGGCGTGCATCAGGTCTCGAATCATGATAAGCGGATCAAAGTGCATGCAATCCCCCCAAAAAAGCAACAGAAATATAGGATCGTGATTACAACTAATTTAACAAATAATGTGCTTGTTTTCAATGTCCCTTTGCTTTTTCATGCGATGAAGAAGCACTTTTGAAGTGTTGTTCCGCTTTTTATTCAACAAACCTCTACAACCAGGCTTTGGGGAAATCAACACTTTATCGGACAGTTTGCCAAGCCACTGCTGAACGGTGCTCATTCTTTCAGACAAAACGATGCTCATAGGATGGCTTCTGGGTGCGAAGAAATGGGGTTTTCAAGGGCTGGTTATGACTGACTGGCACAGCTGTAACCCCAAAGCCGGCGATCCAGCCGGTTGTGGACCTGGCTATGCCGGGCAGCGATGAGGACAAAAAAGCAATCCTGGCTGCCGTCAACGATGGACGTATCAGTCAAGAGGCTTTACGTGTCAGCGCCGGCCGCGTGCTGCGTCTTGTATTAAACAGCCGGGTTGT
>JAGPFK010000260.1 GCA_018056585.1 Clostridia bacterium
CATCTTACCCGCTCCGTTTTTATTTATCGCTGTTTCTAGAGTAGAAATAAAAGTGCACAGGCGGCATCCTGGGCAGATAAACCACTAAAATCCATGCCATAGCTGACATATTGGTCAAGCCTGACGGGCAGGCGTCCTTAAAATCTGATAACCATGTTTGATCAAAACATTATTTCAGCCGCTAATGCAAGGATTTTTATCTGAAAAATCCTTTGAAGAATCGTCAGATCGCGACTCGTTATGGGAAGAACCCGATCGATGATCTTTTCATGATTCACCCTGATTTTTAAATCTCTTTTGTTTCACTTATCTCCTCATCTCGGAGAAGTCCGTCTTTTATCTCATGCTTGATTCATCCTGCATAAGTGAACCCTAAAGAGCGGATATGAAGTAAAGACCGGCAGAACTCAGCAGATCTTCGGGCATCCTCATCAAGTTTCTTTTCTTCTGTATCAGGCAGAATGTCATGCCATATTCTGATGTCTGAACCGACCTGCCCGCCCATCTGGACAAACGGCTCCATCACCAGAAAACCGTTGTATTGGATTTCAATCAGGGCATCCGCGATCTCAGTCCAAGGCATTCTTCCGGTACCGGGCACCTTGCGGTTTGCCTCGCCGATATGAAAATGACCGAGTTTTTGTCCAGCTTGTCTGATGGCTTTGCTAAAACTGTCTTCCTCTATATTCATATGGAAGGTATCCAGCATCAAGTAAACCGAATCAAGATCAACCTCTTGTACAAACCGCATGCCCTCTTCTGCCGTGTTGAGCAGATAACCTTCAAAGCGATTGAGAACCTCGAGGCAGTATTTGATTCCGAAATCAGCAGCCATTTTACCGACTTTTCTGACATTGGCCACGCTTCTTTCCCAATCGCCAGTCTTATCAATCGGCTGGCTGTAATCGACCGGCCAATAGGAATAAATACCCCCGCCAATCACCCGGATATCGAGCAGATCAAGTCGTTTTAAAAGATCGGCGTAAAAGTCAATCGCAGAGCGGGCAATGCCGGCATCGGGGGAAGCCAGATTTTGTCCGGCATTCGGTCCATGCCCGGCCGTCAGGATGACGCCATGGTCTTTTGCACACTGTCGCAAATCAATAAGTTCCTGCCGCGTCATTTCCGGTAGGGGTGTGCAGGCTATTTCAAGCACATCAAAGCCCAGCTGTCTGACTTTAGGAATATATTTCAGATAGTCCGCCCGCCACTCTTTTTCCCAATAAGCATAGTAAATTCCAATCTTCACTTTCCTGCCTCCTACAACACCGTTTCCCGAATCATCTTTTGCGTTTCACAGAAATCACCAGATTGTATGGCCTCTTCGATTCGCGGAAGGCCGATCCGATCCACCATCTGACTGAACTTTTTCATGTTGAGAATACTCTCCCTCGTGGCAGCAAAGGGATCCTCTCTGAAAGGAAAAATGTCAACAGACACCCAGCCGTCATATTTATTTTTTTTCAAAAAATAAAGCAACTCAAGATACTCGATAAAATGCACAGATCCCGCGATGAGATCATCGTCCCAGGATCCGTAGTTGTCATTGATGTGAACATTGAAAAGGCGGTTATATTTCATCGTAATATCAATGCTCTGAGCCATGTTTTGCCCCCCTTGCAGAACATGGCCGACATCCACCGTCAAGCCGAGATTTTGCCGATCCGCTTCAAAACACATCAAAAGTGCTGTCGGAACGGTGTCCACAAGCGACCGATTGCGCGGCTCACGCAGTTTGGGCTCCAGTGTGATCTGAATGTCAGGCGCATAATCCGCAATATCCCGGAGCGCGGCGATCAGATTATTCCATTGACGCCGATAATCTGTCTGAAATGGATAATCGAAACCATCTTGCCCAAGCCAAAGATTAGCGCCGGCCGCGCCGGTAGCCCGGGTATAAGAAAGCAGATCAAAAACAGCCTTGACCGCTTCTTTTCTTGTAGCCGGATCGGCTGACGCCAGAGATCCGCAGCTCCATTTTCGTTCTCCAAACAAAGATGAATTGGCAAAAGCAATGGATAAGTTTTTGCCTTCCATTGCTTTCCTGATTTCATCGATATCGGACTCCGGGCCACCGCTTTGGCTGTAACTGAGTTCAACACCATCGACCATGGCTTCCTGATTCAGCTGATCGACGATCTCGGAAAAAGTCAATTCTCTTTCTCTGTAACCACACCCCATATAGCGGTCGCGAACCTGATTGAGTGTTCCGGTTATAACGCTGTACTTAAATAAATCCATAAAAGTCACCTTCTTTCAGAGTCAGAAAGTTCTGCAACAATTTCTGTATTTCAAGGGCTTTTTTGACCTGACCCAATTCTTGAGCGATGAAAAGGCTCCGCCTGAACACATCAAGCGCCGCCTCCGTTGTTCCTTCCCTTTCTGTCTGTGATTCAACCAGCCTGCAAATATTTTTTCGCTCAATCTGATCAAGCGCCGTCTCAGGCAATGCCAGACCTTCAACCTTTTGTCCCCAGAGCTCTTTGCTTCCTTCTTGTTCTAACAAAAAGCGCAGTGTATCAATAATCTCATCCAGTATTTTCTGCTCCGATTCATCGGCTAAATCACGATTATCGGTGCCAAAAATCAGCCGGTCCTGATAAGTCATAAAGAACGTTCGCCATAATTCCGGGTTTTGGGCGAAATGAAAGAACATTTCAGAACCAGGTGTTAAATCAAAGCAAACAGTCGGATGTCTTTTCAAAAAATCATCTGCTGCCTGCGCGTCATCTGACAGAAAATAAAAGTGGGCCAGTATCAGGTGAAGGCAGGGAAACTTTTTCAGCAGGCCCTCTATTTCTCCATAAAATGCAGCATAAGGCAGATTATTCTTTTCGTCATAAAACCAGCCTTGCTCTTTTGCGAAGTCCGGGACTTGTGCTGCATCCCAAAAAGTCGCCGGATCTGCCACATGGAATAAAACTGGCACCCGGCGTTTTTCCAGCAAATCATACATGTCATCAAACACAGGATCATCCAGACGCCTGCCTAGAGCCATGCGGTTTTGCGGTTTGCCCTCGATCATTTTCAATCCGGAGAAACCGGATTGCAAAAGCAGCTTTATTTGTTCTGCATAGGGAGGCGCAAGACCTCGCTGATACCCGAGGTGATCCAGTCCGCCAAAAATAATGACATCCTCAGGATGGGCCGCCTGAATGGCGAGCAACAGCGGATTTTGAGCACAATCACCCTGCCCGGCCAAACTCATCAAGGCTGCTTTTTGAATGCCATGTCGCTTCATACGCCGCTGCAGCTGGTCAAATCCATCCAGGCTGCCCAAATGAGCA
>JAGPFK010000261.1 GCA_018056585.1 Clostridia bacterium
AATCAATGCCGGTACGCTTTGCAAAACGCTTTGCGATGTCACTTAATTTTTCCTCATCCAGGGCAACCGGCACAACAATAAGAATCTCCTGGACGGACTGATCAATCATGATCAGTCACCTCGCTTTGGTTTCCAAGCTGTGATGCGGAGACGATCATGCTTTCGTTCAGATACTGCTCTATCAGCTCACGCTGACGCTGACTGTCCAGGGTCTGACCAATCACCTTCGAAGCAATGGCCACAGCTAAGTCGGCAACCTCATCGCGTATTTCGTTGAACATCGAAAGGCGCATGCGATCCCTTTCTGATTCAGCGCGCACGATGATCCCTGCTGCCGTGCGGTAAGCTTCCTGGATCATCTCTTCGCGTTGCTTTTCGGCTTGGCTCTTTGCTTCAGCCAAAATATTTGCCGCCTGGCGAGTCGCTTCTTCAATTTTAGCTTCCGCCTCATTCTGCTTTGCATTGGCTTTATTCAGTTTTTCCTCGGCCTGAGACAGCTGATCGGAAACAGTTTGGCGGCGCTTTTGCAACAGATTCAGAATCGGTTTGAACAAAAAGCGCTTTAAAACAAGATAGGTGATCAGCAAATTGACGATCGTAAAAATAGCTGTCACAACATAACTGGCCAAAGCTTCTGGTGTAAACATATTGATCCCTCAATTCTGTCGGATCTGGCCTAAAATGCAAAGATGAGCAGCAAGCTGACGACCAGCGCATAAATGGCCGTTGCTTCAATGAAAACGATGGCCGTCAGAAGCAAGGCTTGAATTCTGCCTGAAATTTCCGGCTGACGGGCGGATGCTTCAAAAGCTTTTCCGGATGCAAGGCCAATTCCGATTGCCGCACACCCGGCTGCGATGGCAATGGCCAATGCGGCACCTAATGCAATCATTCCTTTTTCCATGC
This sequence comes from Clostridia bacterium, assembly GCA_018056585.1. Classification (GTDB taxonomy): domain Bacteria; phylum Bacillota; class Clostridia; order Saccharofermentanales; family UBA5734; genus JAAYBY01. The sequence continues at coordinate 907 of JAGPFK010000261.1, forward strand.
TATTTCCTCCATTCAAAACACTGCCGGTCACAAAACCCGACATCAGGTATTTTTCTGCCCAGCCCTGATTGCTGCCTTTGCTTCCTCTCCGGCATGAGCCGCTTCACGGGCGCCTTCAACAATCTCTCCAATATAGGTTGCCGAAAGGTATGTAAAAATAACGCCCTGCAGAATCCCATCCGCCAGATCAAACCAAAGGCCAATAAGGCCTGGCAAAAAAACCGGTATGACGATATAGATAAATTCCATCAAAATAAAAGCACCGAATATGTTCCCAAAAAGACGCAGTGCCAGTGAAATCGGCTTGATCAAAAAATCCAGGAGCTTGAAAGGCAGCAACATCGCTTTTGGATGCGTCAGAGATTGCCAAAAACCCTTTGGACCGACCAGATACATGGACATGAAAATCACATACAAAATCGTCAAAACCGCCAGGGCAATCGGGAAAGACGGATTTTTAGAGGGAGGCGGTATCTTGAGCATGGAAGACAGATTAGTCAATGTGATAAAAATTCCGATGGCGCCTACAAAGGGAACAACGCGCTCCGCCTGTTGATCATCCATTCCGCAGCTTTTGCACAGGCTCATCAGAATATCCACCAGACTTTCAGAAATAATCTGGCAAAAGGAGGTCGGAATCATTTCTCTTTTGCGGCCAAGGAACCAGGCCAGAAAAAAGATCACAATCAGAACGACCCAAGAAACAACAACGGCGTCGCTGATCAGAACCGTTCGATTAAGAAATGAAAAAGAAAATAATATTTTAGGCTCGATCGCCCGCTGAATTTCAGCGCCTATGTCACCAATCCGGATTTCTTCAATGAATTCTTTTTTAAACGCTGTCCAGAAATCCTGCCAGTAGCTCAGTACGATAAAATGCGGCACCACTTCGTTTCACCTGCCTGCTTACGTCCGAGAGCTGTCCAAGAAAGAAGCACAGGAGTCGGGCTTTTTTTGTGCAGCCTTCAATGCTACACCGAATTAATCCAAATTGCAAGAATCAGATCAAATTTCGTCACTTTCAAAAGCATGCCGCTTCAATCCGGCTATTTTTTTGTTCAAAATTTAAATGATTCCACTTCAATTCCTTCAAGTTTCTTCAGCGTGTGCCAAACAGCCGATCACCCGCATCGCCCAATCCAGGAACAATGTAAGCATGGTCATCCAGTTTTTCATCGAGGGCGGCACAGAAGATCGGAACATCCGGATGATTTTTATGCAGCCGCTCAACGCCTTCCGGCGCGGCAATCAAACACATATACTTAATGCTGCGAATCCCTTTTTGCTTCAGGTAAGAGACGGCCGCGGAGGCTGATCCACCCGTCGCCAGCATGGGATCCAGTACAATGACATCGCGTTCCGCAATATCTTCCGGGAGTTTGCAGTAGTATTCGATCGGCTCCAGTGTCTTTGGATCGCGATAGATGCCAATATGTCCGACTTTTGCCATGGGCAGCAACTGAAGCATGCCATCGACCATGCCGAGTCCTGCTCTCAAGATCGGAACCAGCGCCAACTTTTTACCGGCTAAAACTTTTGTTTTAGCCACAGCAATCGGTGTTTCGACTTCAATTTCTTCCAGCGGAAGATCACGGGTTACTTCATAGGCCATTAACATGGAAATTTCCGAGACCAATTCACGAAATTCTTTTGTTGTTGTTCGCTTGTCGCGCAATAAAGAAATTTTATGCTGAATGAGCGGATGATCAAAGATAAAAACATTTTCCATATCCCAAGCCTCCCGTTATGGTCTGAAATTCTGTTCTTCAATCGCTGCGATTTCATTGACTCGACTTTGGTGGCGGCCGCCGGATTCAAAAGGCTCAGACAGAAAAACGTCCACCATGGCAAGCGCCAGGGCCGGCCCCACAACGCGCCCACCCAAGGCAAGAATATTCGCATCATTATGCTGTCTGGCCATACGCGCCATATATTCGTTCAGGCAAAGGGCGCCGCGAATGCCTCTGAATTTATTGACCGTCATGGAAACACCGAGGCCTGTACCGCAAATGACAATGCCAAAATCGGCTTCTTTTTTCTGAACCGCCCGGGCCACTGCGCTGCTGTAAACAACATAGCTTACAGAATCAATGGCATTGTTCGTACCCTGATCTTCGCATGTTATGCCTTTGCGTGACAAATGGTCCATAATGATTTGCTTGAGCTGATAGCCGGCATGGTCACTGCCAATCGCGATTTTCATAGTTTCCCTCCTGCTTTTTCCTCAGTTTGATTTTACCATTTTACATCCAGTATCAACAGGTTCATTGTGCTTTTCAGTCTAAAGGATAAGGCTGGCCAAGCGGTTTGTGCTTGAATTGCGCCCGTCCCGCCACGTAATCTCCCACCACCTGGCCGCTGCCCAAAATCCGATATTGGTA
>JAGPFK010000262.1 GCA_018056585.1 Clostridia bacterium
ACGACAGGTGGAAAAATGAGAAGAATCGATTCGCCCTGTGCAACGCAGCCAATAAGTTTCTGGCTAAAGCTCAGACCGCCTTATCCAGCGCGATGGTTGGCGTCATTCTGATTGCCATCGGTTATGAGGTGGATTCCGTTACGGATACCTATGTCGGTGATCTTTCCGCGATCCCGGCCATGCTTGATTGGTTTATCCTGGGGCTGATCTCCTGGTATATCCTTAAAAAATATCCTGTTACGGATGAAATTCGCGCGGATATGAAAGCTGACAGATGAATAGCGCAGAGAGAAAAACGGGATTATTTCATAGCTTGCTATTGAATAAACATTACGTTAAGATTAAAAGAGTTCTATTATTCAAGGTTTTTTGGCTGATTTGAACAGGAAAACATTCAGATGAATCATCAGGGAGTTACGATATGGAAATCGGAAACGATCAGAATGTGAATCATGTAAAATCCTGCTCTCTTTTTTCGAACCTCGTAAAATTCCAGGGAGTCTGTGCCAGGCGTATTGGTTAACTTGGCGCGGCTATTTTATGAAGATAAGATCAAAAGCACACGGCCGAATATTTGATTGAAAATATCTTATGATCAAGGATACAGAATGATCTAAGTGTTCTTTGATTATCCAAAAGATGAAAGTGAGGAATAAAAAATGGAAAGAGACCTGAAGAAGCTCATATCAGAAATGACTCTGGAAGAAAAAGCGGGACTTTGTTCCGGAAAAGATTTTTGGAATACAAAAGCAATCGAAAGGCTTTGCATTCCCTCCATCATGCTGACCGATGGGCCGCATGGTTTGAGAAAACAAGTCGAAGGAGCAGATCATCTTGGAATTAATGAAAGCGTGCCGGCTACCTGTTTTCCATCCGGAGCCGGCCTTGCCAGTTCTTGGGACTGCGCGCTCTTAGAGGAAGTTGGCGCGGCATTGGGAGAGGAATGCCAGGCAGAAAACGTGGCGGTGCTTCTCGGGCCAGCCGTCAACATCAAACGTTCGCCCCTCTGTGGCCGGAATTTCGAGTATTTTTCTGAAGATCCTTATCTTTCAACAAAAATGGCGGCAAGCCATATAAAGGGCGTACAAAGTCAAGGAGTCGGCACGTCTCTGAAACACTATGCGGCCAATAACCAGGAACACAAACGAATGACGGTTGATGCCATCGTGGATGAAAGAACCTTAAGGGAAATATACCTTTCAAGTTTTGAAGGCGCAGTCAAAGAAGCAAAGCCCTGGACCGTCATGTGTGCCTATAACAAAGTGAACGGGACCTACTGTTCAGAAAACAAGTACCTGCTTCAGGATATTTTAAAAGATGAATGGGGTTTTGAAGGATTTGTCGTCTCAGACTGGGGAGCCGTAAACGAGCGTGTCGCTGCGCTGGCGGCGGGATTAGACCTGGAAATGCCTTCCAGTTATGGCATAGGTGACCAGAAGATTATCCATGCGGTAAAACAGGGTCTGCTTGATGAAAAAGTATTGGATACGGCCGTAGAACGCATTTTGAGGATTATTTTCAAGGCTGTCGATCATAAAAAAGAAAACGCGGCGTATGATCAAAAAAAGCATCATGAATTGGCTCGCCGGACAGCCAGAGAGTGTATGGTTCTTCTGAAAAACGAATCAAACCTATTGCCATTAGAGAGAAAAGGCAAGTTAGCGGTGCTGGGCGCATTTGCGAAGATGCCAAGATTTCAGGGAGGCGGCAGTTCACATGTCAACCCGACGCAACTTGATGATGCCTATGAAGAAATCAAAAAGGCTGCGGGAAGTAATGTGAGCCTTTGTTATGCCCCAGGATATCATCTGGAAAAAGATGATGTGGATGAGAAAATGCAAAAAGAAGCGCAGGATCTTGCCTCCCAAGCCGATGTCGCGGTTCTGTTTGTCGGCTTGCCAGAATCGTATGAATCGGAAGGCTACGACAGGCAACATATGCGGATGCCGAAAAATCATGTTTCTTTGATTGAGGCTGTCACCGAAGTTCAGGAAAATGTCGTCCTGATTTTAAGCAACGGAGCCCCGGTTGAGATGCCCTTTATTGACAAAGTGAAAGCGGTTCTGGAAGCTTATCTTGGTGGGCAGGCTTTTGGCGGAGCCATCGCGGATCTGTTGTTCGGCGATGCCAATCCATGCGGCAAGCTGGCGGAAACATTTCCCATGGATGTAAGGCACAATCCCTCTTATTTGAATTTTCCAGGTGAAGGGGATCGCGTCGAATATCGGGAAGGCATCTTTGTGGGCTATCGTTATTATGAAAAAACCAATACGAAGGTGCTTTTTCCGTTTGGACACGGCCTCAGCTATACGACCTTTGATTATAAGGATCTTGCTGTTGACAAAAAGGTCTTGTCTGATCAGGAGACCCTAACGGTTTCTGTTAAAGTTCAAAACACAGGTCCGGTAGCTGGTAAAGAAATTGTGCAACTCTATGTCAAAGATATAGAAAGCCATGTGAACCGGCCGGAAAAAGAACTCAAGGCTTTTTCTAAAGTACACCTCAAACCGGGGGAAGAAAAAACGGTGACTTTTGAGCTAGGTCAGAGATCGTTTGCATACTACAACACGGAAATGAAGGATTTTGTTGTTGAAAGCGGTGAATTTGAGATTTTAGCGGGCCGATCCTCCGCTGATATCCTGCTCAGCGAGAGGGTCACGGTACATGCGACCGTGCCGATGATGAAGAAACGATATCACCGGAACTCAACGGTGGGTGAGATCCTTTCCGATCCCAAAGGCGCTTCCATCATCAAGCAGATGGGTCTTTTCCCTTCAGCAGAAGGACAGATCCCTGAGGGGCAGGAAAGCATGATCACGGCCATGATCCAAGAGATGCCTCTGCGTGCTCTGGTTAACTTCAGCCAAGGCCAGCTCACCGAGGAAATGCTGTCTCAATTGCTTCAAAAATTAAACGAAGAATGAGGTGAATCTGTTGATTAAGGAATCGTTTAACACAAAATGGACTTTTTACAAAGAAGGATCAGACCAAAAGCAAACCGTTGATTTGCCGCATGACGCCATGATCAATGAACCACGTGATCCGAACAGTCCGGGCGGTCGTGATGTCGCCTTTTTTACAGGCGGCGTGTATCACTATGAAAAAACATTTTTTGTACCGGATGACTGGCGGCAAAAACATGTGCTTTTTGAATTCGAAGGCGTTTATCATCAAGCGAAGGTCTTCCTCAATGGAAAGGAAGCCGGTGGCGTTCCTTATGGATACAGCCCCTTTACCGTCGAGGCTGATGCGTTTTTAAGATATGGTCAGGATAATACCATAAAGG
>JAGPFK010000263.1 GCA_018056585.1 Clostridia bacterium
GGCTCTGGCTGGATTAATTTTTTCACGTTCTTTGGCTTCTTCCTTTTGCTTTCGGTTGGGTGCCGACAGGCGTGAAACACGAATCTGGAACAGGGTGGTCAGAACAACCAGAAGCGGAATGACGAGTAAAGGCAGATAGGCCTGCCAGGTGTCAGCGCCAAAAAGAAGCGATGGTTTATATGTGGGGCGAAGGCTCAGGTCAAGACCCAGAAAATTCAAATTAATTAATTGAGACATTTTAATATAGCCACGGTTAACCACTTCAGCGAGGGCAGCTGAATTCGTGTTAAGCACGTCAATCAAAGGAATGTTATCCAGCACTGCACGACTCTTAACCGCTTCCGTGATCAAGGGCTGGCCGGCACCATTTGTCAGCGTGAACAGATAATCTGCTATTTTCTGAATCTGTTCGCCTGACACCTTCATGACATGAACAAGCGGGGCCTGGATAATCCTGAAGATCGGCCAGATGATGACCAGCTGCAAAATAGCCAGCAGACAGCCAGAACAAGGTGAGGCGCCATGTTTTTTGTAAAGTTCCATTTGAAGTTCACTTTGCTTCTGCTTATCATTTGGATAAAGCCGCTGTATTTCTGCCATTTCCTCTTGTAAAGCCGCTTGCTTGAGCGTGCTTTTTTGCTGGCTGATACCTAATGGAATCATGAGGCCGCGTAAGATGATGGTGAAAAGGATAATGACCGCTCCAAAATTCCCAGTTATGTCATAAAGGAAGCGCATAACCCATCCAAAAGCCGTGTATAGCGGATCCATCAAGCTAAGCGCAGCGGTTGGCACGGAAAGCAGATCCATAGAACTATCTCCTTTATGACCCGATAAACGGGCCGGTTAATCGTCATCGGGTTCGCCTGAACAAAACGAGTTGCTCAGGGAACCGGATCGTATCCTCCGTGGCTGAACGGATTACAGCGGAGGATACGCCAAATGGCCATCAAACATCCTTTGATCACGCCATAGCGCTGGATGGCTTCGATGGCATACTGAGAGCAAGTCGGCGTATATTTACATCTTGTGCTGAGTAATGGGGATATATAGCCCTGATAAAAGCGGATTAAACCGACCAGGATGTTTTTCATTCCCCTTCTTCACCTTCTTGCCGCAGCACCTTCGTGTCAGCTGCCAAATCCGTTTCATTAAGTAAGCCGGCACGCCTCAACAATCGAACGACTTCCGGCTGAATTTGATGCAGATCAGGCTGAGTAGCTGTATTTCTTCCAACTAATATTAAATCATAACCCGGCTTGATCTGTTTTTCAACCGTCCGGTAACTTTCGCGCAAGAGTCGTTTGATTCTGTTTCGCTGAACACTTTTTCGTATTTTGCTGCTGGCCGTCACACCAAGCCGAACCTTTCCGCCCCCGCGCTTCAAGTAATGCAGTACAACATGCTGGTCGCTGATAAAGCGGCCTTTCCGATAAACGCGCGAAAACTCATGGTTCTGCCGAAGCGGCAGCGTATTCTTCATATCGAATCAAAGCCCTCCTGACTCATTTTCATTTGGGCAACACGGATCTCTGGCTCAAAAAAGAAGACCACAGGACCTGCGGTCTTCAGGCACTCAGCTTCTTTCTGCCTTTTAGCCTGCGCTTCTTGATGATGTCACGACCCGAGGCAGTCCGCATCCGTTTTCTGAAACCGTGTTCTTTTTTTCTTTGCCTTTTTTTCGGCTGATACGTCATCTTCATATTCAGGGTCCCTCCCGTAAGATCGACAATAGCGTTACGATTATACAAGGCCTTCAGCAGATATGTCAACCGTTATAAAGCTCTCCATCTGAAGTTGCCTGACTACCCATAAAAAATGTTTTACCTTTTGCATTCCCGAATCGGGATTTCTTTTGTTCCGGTCGAAGAAGCGAGGATACTGTTTGTACGCGCCAGACTATCAGCCAGTTCTTGTGGATTTGACATGAAAACGTCCGGATCATCAAGAGCTTGCGAAACCGGCACAATGAAGTGCTGCTTTTTTTCTCCCTTTGGCACTCGTGTCACATAAGTGGGAATGTAGTCCGCCCCGGTTATCCTGACATCGCCTCGCGGACCTTCGAGAGTGATCCGCGCAATCACGGCATCCTGAGCATATCCTTTCGTGTTGTGCGTATTGTAGTCCATGTTGTGTAGAATATTGCTGATCGAATAAAAAACAAGCGTCTGCCCGGAGCCGTCTTTTGCCGTCAGTACTTCTATTTCCTGAAGCACATGCGGGTGATGCCCAATAATCAGCTCAATGCCGGCATTCGCCAGTTCCTGTGCCATTTGACGCTGCCAGTTGCAGCTATGAGTCTGATATTCATTGCCCCAGTGCAAGGAAAGACAGATCAGTTCCGCACCCTCGGCTCGTAATTCTTCGGCGCGGTCCAGTAAAACCCCAAGGTCATGCTGGTAAAGATCGCTATGGTAAGGATTGAAAGAATCAATGAGCTCTTTTGCGCTGGCAGGCATAGGAATGCCGTTTAAACTTCTTTGTGTTTCGGTTCCCTCCGTTTCAAATGTAAAGGCCATGAGACCAACTAGAATGCCGTTTATATCCACAACCTGATCGGATCGGCCGTTTGTTTCAGCTTTGGTGCCAATCACATAAAAGCCTTTTTCCTCAAAGACCGACGCAGTCCGGATCAAGCCTGAAAGGCCTCTGTCCAGAGCATGGTTATTGGCGGTAAGGGCTACGCGGAAACCAGAAGCATAAAGGGCATCCGCGATGGCATCCGGTGCACAGAAAAATGGATATCCGCTGTAGGGTTGCCCGGCCAGAGTCCCCTCAAAGTTAGCAAAGGCCAAATCGGCTGATTCAATAATGGGCCGGACATAGCGGAAAGCCGGGCTAAAATCATAAACAGGCGGTGAGCCATCCTGTATCAGGGCACCATCAATCACAGCCTGATGAAGGATGACATCACCAACAGCAACCAGTGTGGCCTGACGGATGGGTTCACTTGTCAAAGCCGTTGGTTCTTCCGTTTTCTGTGCTGTTTCGGCTGTGGTATGAGACCCGGTTTCATCGGTTTCAAACAAATCAAAGCTGGTTTCGGCAGGTGTATGCGGATGAGAAAGCGATGCTTGAATCACAAGCAAAACCAAAACCAACAGCAACAGCAGAAAAAGCAAGCCCAAAGGGTCTGATTTTCGTTTCAGTTTTGGCGGTCGTGAAGCACTTTTCATTTGGAAATTCCACAAGGCAAAAAGCCGGCAGCGTTTTTTTCAGATCTTTCAGCCAGTGTGAGACAAGTGTAAACGCGATCCTGCGGAAAAACAGCTTCCATTCGCT
>JAGPFK010000264.1 GCA_018056585.1 Clostridia bacterium
ATGATGATGAGCGTGTTGGCCAGAACATAGACAACCAGTCCGGCGCCGATTGCAGGCAGGTCATGGGCGATTTGAAGAAATGTCGCTTCAAGGCCCTGAGGGTTTACACGGGTCAGATCATGTCCACCCATCTTTTCAAAAACAAGACCGAAGGCGAGGGTAGAGAGGATATAGTTGGACGCGTTCATCAGGCTTTTGTAAAGAGGCGTATTCAGCAGATGTTCTTTGCGTCCGCGGCCAAAATCCATGACGGAGAAAAAGGTCGTGCAAAAAGAGACCCAAACGGCCGCCGTCAGGCCGAACAGCAACAAAGCGGCAATATCAATAGCAAAAGCAATGGAGAGGGCTTTATCCTCATCAATCGCCACACTTTGCGATTCCGCGATCACGCCGAGAACAGTAAAGAATAGAATACCGGCCCACATTGGCTTCAGTTGGGCCGCATCTCTGACGGTTAAATAGATCAGCGCACCCATTCCAGTCAGGATGCACAACAGAATATAAATCTTTGCCGCTTTTCTCATTGATTCATTCCGACACGCCTCTTTTGCCTCAAAGCAAAACAAGGTTTCACTTTATTCTGAAATGACAGACCGGCTACAAACAACAGGGTTAAAAATCAAATCAGATGATCCGCCAATGTGCGCCGGTCGCAAGAACCATTGCAAGCAGAGAAGCGAGAATACCCAATGCTTTTCTGAATTTCACTCTGAACAACCTCCCTTGGTGGACTCTACCCCTCCGCTATACAGGCAGGTTGTTCCGCTCCGCTTGGCCGGTCTGTCATATCATTCGATTGAGTTTACGACCTTCCGGAAAGCAGTCATCCGGATGTTTTTTTAGGTTTTGTCATGGGACGGTTCAATGCGGATAAAATAGCCATGACAACAGATTGAACTTCGGTTTCCGGGCTGTCAATCGGCGCGATGCCGTATAACACGCGTTCACTGAACAAGTCTGTGTAAGATAAAGCCACAATGAAGCAATCGTTGCCGGCAACAGCCTGACGCTGCAAGTCCAGGAGGCCAATCACGTAAGAAGGGCCCAGGTAATTTTTCAGCGCGTCCAGGCAGGCATAGGCAGCGGATTGAATGCGGCTTCGGCCGGAAACCGGGCCGCGGTAACGGCCCTCAAACGCTTGATCTCCTTTGGCCAGAACAACGGTTGTTTCCAAAAACTGGCCATCCAGGCTGACGGTGATGCGCCGGATTAAAAGGCGAGGCTCATTTTGAACAGCCGGCATCACCATATTCCCATTCACCTGAGCCACGCTGATTAATTTGTAGTCCACTTCGATCCCATAGGTCGCCTGAATAGCCGACTGAACATCCCGAACCAGCTGTTTGGGTGATTTTGAGAGATCGCTGAGAACATGAATCTCGACGATTTCACCCTCCTCGTTCAGAACGGCGCGGGCCGCCAAAACACCACTCAGACGTGAGATCAATTGATCCAGTTCTTCTTTGCGCTCGGTCATTTCCCCCACGATAAAAATCCCCCTTCAGTTGGTTCGATTCTTCAAAAAATGTAGCTCGAGATCATTGTAGCACAATCCAGGTTTTTCAGGCAGTGGTTTTTTATTTATTTTACGAAAATCCCCAACTGCAAGTTAAAGTGCAACACCTGTATCCGACCCGATATGGATCACACGGACTTTGGGGTCTGCATATGATCTGATTCTATCACATGTGAACATGTTTTAGCCTATTGATAGCAAAGCCCAGGTGTTGTCTTTGGCATAGACAAATAAGCTACCGTCGGATTCTGTCCGGAAGATAGCATGCAAGGCCACGCTTTTCTGGCTGGTTGCCTGATGCCACAGCAAACGGTTTGTTGCGGCACGGTAAAGGTCTTCGTCTTTGATGATGCGGGCGATACGCGCAATCATGGCATAGGCAGGCAAACACTCAACGGGTTCCGGAGCGGTTCCCTGGCCGGCATGATACGATTGATAAATGGCCCCCTCGTTATACATCTGATTCCGGATCCAGCTGATGCTCTTTTGCGGGATCCGCCCGACTTCGCACAAATGCAAAATCGTAAGGATCGCCTCTTCCGTGTCAATGAAAGGCAATGAGCCGTCAAACGGCACATAGCCGTCTGTTTCCGGCTGATAGGCATAGGAAAACAAGGGAAGATCATCACCAAGAAAGCCTTCCTCAACCCGTTGCAGATTCTGATCATAAACAGCCTGCCAGGAAGAATCCAGCTGAATCAGGGATTTCATCGCAAACAAATCAATGGAGGCCAACCGCAAAACAGAAAGTTTGACGCTTTCATCGGGAGACGGCGTCGGTGTGACGGTTGGTTTGGGTGTCGGCGTCGCGCCCGGATCAAAAACAGGTTTGGCCTTGGGCACAACCGCAACATCATCGGTTGGGGTCTTTCCGGCAAGATCTTGAAGGATCAGGTCAGACAGCCGGCTCAGATCAGAAAGGCGCGCATCATCCGGCCACAAGGCACAGCTCAGTAAAAGAACTCTAGCCGCATGCAGATTGGCACGCAGCCGGTCGTCTGACAGGGAACCGGTCCAGCCCGCCTGATCAGAACGCGACAGACTGCCATAACAGATCCCGGATGAATCGAGCCAGTCCGATCGGAAATCGATCCACCAGGATTTAAAGCGCTTTTGATTTCTTTGTTCCAGCAGATATTGGCCATATCGCAGCTGATCCATGGCTAAGGCCACGGTTGATTTTTCAGCCGGCGGGATTTCTGTCTGGCCGGGCAGGCGGTACCACGCCACCAGCTTTTGATCATCAGCCAGCAATTGCCACATCTTTGTCTCGATCTGGTCTGCTGTCATTTGATCCAATGTGTAGTCTTTTACGTCTTCTGTTGCTGCACCTGGGCTTTCTTTGGAAAAAGAGGTTTGGGGAGCAAACCAAAACAGATCAAACCACGCGCTTAGAGAAATCAGCAGCGCAATGGCCAGGAGAAAAGCCAAAAGAACAATCCAGCCCCGCTTCATTTTCTGTTTCAAAGCCTGCCCGGTCCTTTATCTTTTCCCCTATCATATCACACGGAAGAGATTTTTCGGAACCGGGATCCGATTATTTTATCCGTTCCAGCATCTCCGCATACACCGGCCAGCTTTCTTCGGCATAGAAACGGTGTCCTCCCTGGCCTATAATCAGACGGCAATGATCCGGCACGCCGGCGGCTTCATAAATGGCTCTGACCTTTGAGTAAGCTTCTTTAACACCGGCAAGCGGAAAGATTTCATCTTCTTTTCCGCAGACGATGATGAGCGGCCGTGGAACAATCAGAAG
>JAGPFK010000265.1 GCA_018056585.1 Clostridia bacterium
ATTCTGTCTGAAGAGCAGCCACTAATGCATGGCCGATTTCGTGATAAGCCACCACTTCTTTCTCTTCATCTGGGATCACAGCATTTTTCCGCTCATATCCCGCAATCACCACTTCAACGCTTGCTTCGAGATCTTCTTGCGTCACAGCCTTGCGGCCATGCCTCACCGCACGCAAAGCAGCTTCATTGATGATATTGGCCAAATCAGCACCCGATGCGCCCGCTGTTGCTCTGGCAATAGCGTTAAAATCAATGGGTTCCTGCATTTTTACCGATCTGGCATGCACTTTTAAAATTTCCTCGCGTCCTTTTAAATCGGGCAGTTCCACAGGAATACGTCTATCAAACCGTCCGGGACGCAAAAGAGCTTTGTCCAGTGCTTCAGGTCGATTGGTTGCGGCAAGAATGACCACACCTTTGCGGCTGTCAAACCCATCCATTTCTGTCAGAAGTTGATTGAGTGTTTGTTCTCTTTCATCATTGCTTACCAGGATACCCTGATCACGACTTTTACCGATTGTATCGATTTCATCAATAAAAACGATGCATGGCGCTTTCTCATCAGCCTGTCTAAAAAGATCTCTGACTTTGGCCGCACCCAATCCAACAAACATTTCTACAAATTCAGATCCGGATATGGAGAAAAACGGGACTTTGGCTTCACCGGCCACCGCTTTTGCCAACAATGTTTTACCTGTTCCCGGTGGGCCAACCAAAAGAACGCCTTTGGGCATTTTGGCTCCGATCTCGGTGTATTTTTGTGGATTATGCAGAAAATCAATAATCTCCTGGAGTGCTTCCTTGGCCTCATCCTGCCCAGCTACATCGTCAAATGTGATACCTGTTTGCGCTTCTATATAGATTCTGGCTCCTGCTTTGCCAAAACTCATCGCATTGGGACCAATCCCACGTTTCTGCATGACATTCATGAGGTATTGACCCAAAAGGAAAAAGATCGCAATGGGTAAAATCCAGGATAGCAGAAAAACAAGAAGCGGCGATGCTTCTTTCGGAATCACCCTGGAAAAAGAAACACCTGCTTTGTGCAGTCGTTCTGTCAATTGGTCATCCGGCATCATGCCCGTTACAAAAATGGTTTCTTGTCCATCCACTTCTGCTTCGTAGTAAAGCATATCGTCCTTGATTTCGACACGCTTGACTGCCCCTTCTTCCAGATGTTTAAGGAACGTGCTGTAATCCGTTTCCACAATTTGTGTTTGAAGTAAGGCAGGAAAGACAAATATATTCAATAAAATTAAAATAACGGTTGAAACGATAACGTAATAAGTAAGTGGTTTTTTAGGTGCTTTTGTTTCTTGCATTTCCAATTTCCTTTCTACCTAATGGCCAAATGGTTGCAAAAAATCTAAAGAGCGAACGTTTATGTTATTATTGTAACATATCCTGACTACAATGCATGTGTTTTTACCAACCATTCCCATTCGGATCATCCTGAGTCAGGATAAATAACACGCCAAATAAAGAAGGTTACTCCGTGAATAGCCGTGAACGTTTGTTGCGTACCTTTGCCTTCCTGCCTGTCGATCGCATTCCACTCATCGAGTGGCCGATCCGGCAGGCAACTTTGCGCGAATGGATCAGTCAGGGCTATCCTCCTGATGTGCCACAGCATGTCTTTTTTGATTTGGACCCGGCCTATCTTGCTGTTCCGATTAACATAGGACTGCATCCGGAATTTGAAGAAAAAATCCTGGAAACGAATGAAAATTATAAAATATGGCAGGATAACCTGGGCGCGACACGAAAAGATTTTATCAGAGAGGACAACCCCGGTTTTGTGACGCGGACTTGGCTCAAATTTCCGGTTCTGGACCGACGGGATTTTCTGGAAATGAAAAAACGTTATGACCATTCCGATCCGGCACGGTATCCGGACAATTGGAAGCTTCGCGCCGATGCGCTCAATCGGGCGCCGGTCGCCACCCATCTTTCCATTCCGTTCCTGTTCTGGACGGTTCGGGACTGGATGGGTTTTGAGAATCTTTGTCTCGCTTTTTATGATCAGCCTGAGTTACTTGATGAAATGTTTTCTTTTTTAACTGATTTTGTAATCGAAACCTTAAAGCGTGGTATTGATGATTTGAGGATAGATATCGTCGAGTTAAAGGAAGATATGGCTTATAAAGGGGCACCGATGATTTCGCCGGAGCTCTTTGAGCGACTGATGATGCCCCATTATCTGCGCCTGATCAATTTTCTCAAAAGTCATGGCGTTCGCTTTGTCTACGTGGATTGCGACGGTTATCCGGACGGTTTAATCCCCCTGTGGCTCAAAGCTGGCGTGGATGGCATCTCTCCTTGTGAAATAGCAGCCGGCAATGATCTCTCCTTGCTGCGCAAACAATATCCCAGCCTGGTGATGTTGGGCGGCATTGATAAACGCGTCCTGTCCATAAATGAGAAGGCTATCTACCAGGAAGTTGTTTTAAAAGTACCCTCATTAATCGAAAAGGGAGGGTATGTTCCGCATATAGACCACGCCATCCCTTACGATGTGCCGCTACGCCTCTACCTTTATTATCGACATCTTATAACGGCTATAGCATATGGGGAATCCCTCCCCCTTCCTGTTGATTCGCCGGGTTGAAAGGAAAAGCGATCGGGGATAATTTTTGTGATGAATTTACTCAATAAAAAGAGAGGTATGACCGGGGATGGTTGATATGCTTCAATTCAAGCCTGATTGGGAAATTGTAAAAAAACGTTTGGAATCATTGTGGTTTTGCGAAAATGACCGTGCCTGTATGGCGGTCACCTGCCTCAAGGATAATCATCATTATGTCCGGGAGACACCCCCTGCCGATCCGGAGGCGCTGTTTTCTTATTTTACTGATGCCGATTGGATCCATCGGCGTCAGATGCATCTTTTTGAAAACCTGTTTTTCGGTGGTGAAGCGCTGCCAGTTGTCTTTATGAACTTTGGGACAGCCGGTCACGCCAAATATTTCAAAGGATGCAAGTTTCGTTTTACGGAAAACACGGTCTGGTATGATCGTTCCCTAGGGGATGATGAGCTGCCCCAATATATGGGCGAAGAGGGCATGTTGGCCGTTGAAAAAAGATGCATGGAAAAACTAAGCCATCTTGCTCAGGGTATCTATATGGTTTCTATGCCGGATAATTGCGGCATTCTCGATGCGCTTTCACATTTGCGTGGTTCTAATCAACTCTTGACGGACCTGATCGATCGTCCGGACTGGGTTTTGAAATCAATTGACAAAATCCTGGAAGGCCACCTGCACTCGAG
>JAGPFK010000006.1 GCA_018056585.1 Clostridia bacterium
GCAATGGGGTCACTTTACGCTGTCCCAGCTCGCTGGCCGGTCAGTTTTTTGGATCTTTGGTTCAGATATTGTTATTCAATGTGTCGTTGGACAGGAACTAAAAGTCGAAACTGTTCCTCAGGATTGTTTGGCGCCCTTTGGTGATATAATGATATTGTAGAACAGCAAAGCGCATCACCCCTGCTTTGTGAGCAGGTAATTTGATTTAAAGGAGGCCATCAAATGGGCATTATTAAAGCGGCAGTCAATGCAATGGGCGGTTCATTGGCCGATCAATGGCTTGAGGTACTGGAGCCTTTCAATATGAGTGATACAACGGTTTTCACCCGTGGTGTCAAGGTGCGCCGAAACGATCGGCGCAACGGCAATATCAAAGGAACGGATGATGTCGTTTCCAATGGATCGATCATCCATGTTTACCCCAATCAGTTTATGATGCTCATCGATGGCGGGAAGGTTGTCGATTATACGGCGGAGGAAGGTTATTACAAAGTGGACGACTCATCGATGCCGTCCCTTTTCTCAGGCGGATTTGGAGACTCGCTGAAAGAAGCGTTTAATCGTATTCGATTCAGCGGCGTCACGCCCCAGGCACAGAGGGTTTACTACATAAACCTTCAGGAAATTAAGGGTATCCGCTTCGGAACGAAAAACGCGCTGAACTACTATGACAATTTTTATGGATCTGAACTGTTTTTACGAACACATGGCACATACTCAATTAAAATCACAAACCCATTGCTGTTTTATGCGGAAGCGATTCCGCGCAATCAGGACAGGGTGGATATCAACGACATCAATGAGCAGTATTTGTCTGAATTTCTGGAAGCTCTTCAGGCTGTTATCAATCAGATGTCCGTCGACGGCATCCGAATTTCGCATGTTTTATCGCACGGCCGCGAACTTAGCCAATACATGGCACAGGTATTGGATGAGAGTTGGAATAAAATGCGCGGATTTGAAATTCAATCCGTGGGCATTGCCAGCATTTCCTATGATGATGCGTCAAGAGAATTGATTGAGATGCGCAACAAGGGCGCCATGCTTTCAGACCCGGCTGTCCGGGAGGGGTATGTACAGGGTTCGATTGCGCGCGGTCTTGAGTCGGCTGGATCCAATCCATCCGGCGGTGCGGCAACTTTTATGGGGATGGGCATTGGCATGCAAGCCGGAGGCCAATATATGAATACGGCTTCTCAGACGAACCTTGCACAGATGCAGCAAGCGCAACAGACAAAAGTAGTGGGGGGCGTAGTACAGGCCGGCGGCTGGACTTGTTCCTGTGGTGCTGTCAGTCAAGGCAAATTTTGCCCTGAATGCGGCAAACCCCGGCCGCAGACCTATACCTGTCCGCAATGCGGTCACGAAATGACCGGAGAGAAACCTAAATTCTGTTCTGAATGTGGCCGGCCGTTTGAAAACCCCTAATGTCTCTGATTTTGAATTTATAAAGGGTGGGTGTGTGTGGCAACGACAAGTTATAAATGCCCGAATTGCGGGGCCAGTCTTTTGTTTAATCCGGAAAAGCAGAAGCTGGTCTGTGATTACTGCCTCAGCACTTTTTCAGTCGAAGAGCTGGAGAGAAAGACCCTCTCCGAAGAGGCAAAACCCTCACCCGGCCTGGTTGTTTATCATTGCGACAACTGCGGCGCTGAGGTTGTCACAGAAGAGACCACAACAGCATCTTTTTGTTACTACTGCCATAATCCCGTCCTTATATCTGAGCGCCTGACCGGCTCCTATCGGCCGCAGATTGTGATTCCCTTCGCTTTTGGCAAGGATAAAGCCGTGGACATATTCAAAAACTGGGCGCATGGCCGTCGTTATGTGCCGCGTGATTTTCTAAGCGCTTCTCAGTTGGAGAAGATAACAGGACTTTATCTGCCTTGCTGGATGGCCGATTATCAGGCCGATGTTGACTTTGCCGGGACGGCCGTAAACCGGCGCGTTTGGGTGGCTGGCAACCGGGAATACACCGAACATCAGGAGTACACTGTTTTACGAAAAGGATCTGTTTGCGTTCACCATGTCTATGAGTTAGCCCTCCAAAAATTTGACAAGCAGCTGATCGATGCTGTGACACCCTATGATGAATCCCGGGCCGTCAATTTTGCGCTTCCTTATCTTTCCGGATTCTTTGCCGAAACATATGATATCAAGCAAGCAGACGTACAACCTATGGTTGAAGATCGCATCCGTCAATATGCCGAAACGCTGGTCCGTGAAACGATTGGCACCTATCAACAGATCAATCTGACCAAAACAGATCTTCATCTGATCCCGGAGAAATGGTCATTTGCATTACTGCCTGTCTGGATTCTGACCTATTTTTATAAAGGGAAAACATACATCTATGCCATAAATGGGCAAACCGGAAAAATTCATGGGACATTGCCCGTTGATCAAAAACATCTGAGCCTTGAATCCCTGTTGATTGCCGCCTGCCTGTTTATCTTGCTGATTCTGGGAGGCCTGTTTCTATGGTAATGCGCCGTATTCCTTTGCCAATGAGTCCAAGAATCCTTTTGTTTTTTGTTTTGATCAGCGCCTTATTCCTCTTCTTTAATCCAGTGCTGGCTGAAAAGGTCCTGGTCATCGATGAGGCTGGTTCTTTCACGTCGGGGGAAATAGAAACATTAACCAGTGAGGCAAAGTCTTTAGGGTCCCTTTATGCAATGGATCTGGTTATTTTGACGATTCAGGATGCGAATGGCAAATCATCCAGAGATTATGCGGATGATTTTTTTGATTATGGCGGTTATGGCGTTGGAGAAGACAGAAGTGGCATTTTATTTTTAATCGATTATGATAACCGTGAAATTTACATCAGCACAAGCGGTGCAGCTATTCGCTATCTGACAGATCAGCGGATCGAATCGATCCTTGATGAGGCTCAAAGCCATTTGGAAAATCAGGACCCTTATGGTGCAGCCCTGGCTTTTTTGGCTAAAACAGCTGATTTTCTAGCGGCTGGCATACCCTCCGGCCAGTATGCGGAAGAGGAAAGGGAACATAAACTGACACAGACCGATGGCCTTGTCAGCCTTGTTTTGTCCGGATCGACAGGACTTCTGTTCTTTTATTTAACTCGCCGGAAATACCGTGGAAAGCGTGTTCAGCCCGTATTTGAATTCCGCCGCAACAGCATCGCGAACCTGGGATTGATTGAGGACCTGCCGGTCAGAACCTACGTAACATCGCGGATGCTTGCAAAATCTCAAAGCAGCGGATCCAGCAGCAGCCGAAGCACGGTGCACCACTCATCCAGCGGGCGGACCCATGGCGGAGGCGGGCGTAAATTTTAGGATGCGCGGCAGGAATCCTCTCCCATCAATCGGAGAGAGGTGAGCCGCTTTTTCATTACATGGGATACGATGTGAATGCAATAAACTCTGTATAAATACTCGCATTTGCGCAATATCCAATATTTATGGTTACCATATGCCCCAAATGCAAGTTAAAGTGCAACACCTGTATCCGATCTGCCGGTGTCCTGTTTGTACCGCTACAAACAAGAAGAGAGCTACACCAGCCAGTGAGCCCCTATGCAGCAGAGGCATCAGAAGCGCGCGCCCAAAAGAACAATCGTAAATACAGAGGCTTACATGTGGTGACAATAAGGCCTGCAACGCTGATTGTGTTTGAGCATAAACATACTTAGCGTTGGACACGCAGGAGATGAGCCGATGGAATAGACATCGTTTCATCGGGAATCCGAAGCTCGCCAGTTTATTGGCGATGCAGTTCACTCCGGACTTTCAGAAGGGAAAAGATCTTCCTTTATCTCCAATGCTGCTGCCTCAAGCAGTGCTTCTCGATCATTTTCGATCTGACCGTCAATCACCTGATCGAGCAAACGATTTAAAATCTGCCCCACACGAGGCCCTGGTTTCAGACCCAACTGCAGGAGATCAGAACCGCGGATAGCCAGATCATCAATACGATAGCAGCGGCCATCTGACAGAATTTTCTTTACGACTGTTTCAAGCGATTCTATCAGGCATCCGGATATGGTTTCATCGGCTTTGAGCAATAAAAGAGCATCCATCACCGGTTCTGCACCATGACGGCGCATCCAGTGACACACAGCCCGTTCATCTGCCTGCGGCTTATCCATAAGGCAAGACAACGCATTCAGAACTCGGCGACGTGTGGCTGAGTCGCAACGCAAGCGCGTAACCACCGTTTTGATCGAAGAAAAGTCCGGTAAAAGGTCCCGAAGAAGGCTGGCCAGCCGAAGAGCGAAGATCGGTTCTGTCCGAGCCACCCTTCTGGCTGTTTGTATCCAAAGGTCTGGCTGACTCGTCAAAGGCTCCAGCTCTGGAATGAAAACAGTCAAAACGTCCGGGAAATCAATCAGAACTTCTTCGACAAAGTCACCACATAAAATTTGGGAGAACTCAATTAAAATGCGTTCAACCGCAATATCGCGAAGTAAAAAAGCCAGATGATGAACGGCCTTTTTTGTTTTTTCCTCTAAACGAAAGCCCAATGTCGCCTTAAAACGCAGGGCACGAAGAATGCGCAGCGCATCTTCAGAAAAACGTTGCTCAGGATCGCCGACGCAACGAATCAGCCCGGCTTTCAGATCCGCTACGCCACCAAAAGGATCAATCAGCTGATCTGGATCAATCTCAAAGACTGTGCAACGATTTTGGCCCTCATGATAGCAACCAGCGGGCAGAAGCCAGGCAATGGCATTCATTGTAAAATCTCGTCTGGAAAGATCTTGCTGAATCTCATTGGTAAACCGAACCTGGTCAGGACGCCGCCTGTCAGAGTATGTGCCGTCAATGCGCAAGGTGGTGATCTCAATCGGTCTGTTCCCGATGATGACCATGATTGTGCCATGCTTCTGACCTGCCTGGGAAACCTTAAAGGAATGGAAAACCGAAAGTACTTGTTCCGGTCTGGCATCGGTTGCTAAATCATAATCATGCGGCTCCATGCCCATCAGGAGGGCGCGCAGGCAGCCGCCGACCAAATAGACGGAAAAACCGGATTGAAGCAAACGATCCGCTGCAAGACAAACTTCCTGGGGCAGAGAAACTTTCATACCTTCCTCCAATCCTTGATGCGCTCTTTGGCTTCGATTATACGTTTATTTGATGGTCTGAGCAAACACGAGAAGCGTGACGAAGGCAATGTCTGCGTGTTACAATGGTCTTACTAACAGTCTGAAAGACCAGCTATAAAATACCTATAGGCATTGTAAAACAGCCTGGATGAAACTTGAAAATGGAACAGGTATAAATGCAACATGAACCCAGGCTGGGTCTATGTGAGCGTGAATCATCTGCCCCTTTTATACGTGTCCATTTTCCTGCATGGCTTGTGTGATGAACAAAAGCCCGGTCGGATCTTGTATCTGACTCATTTAAATATACCAGGAGGCCATTTCATGCATATGATTATTCTGTCAGGCAACCCCAAAAAAGATGGATTGTGCCAAACCCTTATTGATGCCGTTAAGGAAGGCGCCCTTGAGGGTGGTGCGACAATTGAGGAAATCAGATTGATTGATCTGAATTTGAACCGCTGCCAGGTTTGTAACGGCGGGTGGGGGACTTGCCTGAATGATAGGCGATGTCAGTATGGTTCAGATGGTCTTGACTGTTTGATTGAACGGCTTCAAACAGCTGATATTCTTGTTTTGGCCACACCCGTGTACTGGGGCGAGATGTCGGAGATCATGAAATGCTGCCTGGATCGCCTGCGCCGTTGTGTACGCGGTGCAGACGGACAGCTGGCTGGGCGTCAAGTCTTGATTGTAGCCACGCCGGGTGGCAGCGGGAATGGTCAGCTGAGTTGTTTTGAGCAAATGGATCGCTTCTGCCGCCATACGGGGCTGATTATTTTTGACTATATCGGAGCGAATCGATGGACTGCTGATTATCAACGCCGGTGTGCCCGATCAGCCGCGTTCGCTCTGGCTAAAGGCCGTAAAAATGGAGATACCGTGACGCTTTCAGTCTGATCAGTAAGATGAATGCGCGACAAAATTGAGCCCTGAGCGTATAATTAAATAACGCAAGGGTTTTTCAATCATTATGATTTCAGGAGATGATAACCATGTCGGATCAGAATATATTGGCTGGTTGTATTACGCCGCATCCACCCGTTATTGTGCCTGGTGTAGAACGCAGGCATATGAAGGCGAAACAAACTGTTGCCGCTATGGAGCAGTTATCGGCTGAAATTGCTGCTCTTGAACCGGACACGCTGGTGGTTATTTCACCCCACGCACCTATGTTCAGCGATTATTTATTTCTATACGACACATCGCCTCTCGTTGGCGATTTATCTGCTTTTGGAGCTCCCGAGGTTCGCTTGTCGATGGAATTGGACCGGCCGCTTTTGAGCCGGTTTCTGGACCGGTGCACCAGGATGAATGTCCATGCAGGAGGTCTTACAGAGAGCCAGTTGCGCCGATTCGGCATCAGTCGCGGGCTGGACCACGGCGCGTTTGTTTCTCTGTATTTTTTACAGAAAGCCAGGCCTTGTCCTGTTTTGATTATGTCCAGCCCTGCCTTTCCTATGCCTGTACTGTATGAAATCGGCTATCAGATTCATTTGGCAGCGGCAGATGAAGGACGGAGGATCGTCATTGTGGCCAGTGGGGATCAATCGCATAAAGCGAATGAGGAAAGTCCTTATGGTTGCTGTAAAGAAGGCGCCCTCTATGACCAACAGCTTGTTACGGCACTCAACAACAGCGATCGGGTCGCCATTCTCTCCATTGATCCTCAGATCAGACAAAAAGCGGCTGAATGTGGTTACCGCTCTATTGTGATGCTGTGCGGCGCTTTCAAGAACCAAGCTATCCAGAGCAGCGTGCTGAGTTATGAGGCGCCTTATGGGATTGGTTACTGTGTGGCCAAAATGCTGCCCGATCCAGCCGGTGAAAAACCAAAGATAGATCCGTTGGAGGAAGCAATGAATAAACGTCGGGAAACAGTCAGCCGGAAAATGAAAACAGCATCGGCTCCGGTTCAAATCGCGAGGGAAACACTGGAAAACTATCTCCAGCGGGGCAGGCGCCCGACACTAGAGGATTTTAAGTCCCTGATTGATCAGGAGCCGTGGCTGCTTGAGAAAGCCGGTGTTTTTGTTACCCTGTACAAAGACGGGGAGCTTCGTGGGTGTATTGGAACGACAGCGCCGACAACCGATTGCATTGCTGCAGAGATTATTCAAAATGCGATCAGCGCGGCAATGCGAGATCCCCGTTTTGAGCCGGTGACACCTGAAGAACTGCCTGACCTGACGATCAGTGTTGATGTTTTGGAAAAGCCAGTTCCCATTTCATCCATTCAGGAACTTGATCCAAAAAAATATGGCGTGATCGTGCGGAGCGGCCACCGATCCGGGTTATTGTTGCCTGATCTTGAAGGTATTGATACCGTGGAGGAGCAGCTCAGTATTGCCAAGCGTAAGGCGGGCATTCAACCAGATGAACCTTGCCGGATTGAACGCTTTTGTGTCAGGCGTTATACTTGAGGGAACAGATTATGAATCAGATGGATCACACAGAGCCACAAAAGGCCGTCACACCTGAAAAACCAGCTCTTTACTGGGATAAAGGGGATGATGATCGTGTTATTTGCCTGCTCTGTCCCAATCAATGTAAAATTGCTGAAGGGAAGACCGGTATTTGCCGTGTTCGTTGGAACAAAAAGGGACAGCTGATTGCATCTGCTTATGGGAAGATAACATCCATCGCTTTGGATCCGATTGAAAAAAAGCCGCTGTATGCATTTTATCCGGGCAGTCGCATTTTATCTGTAGGATCCTTTGGTTGTAACCTCAGATGCCTTTTCTGCCAGAACTGGCTGATTTCACAAAAGGAAGCCGAATGGCAGCTGATCATGCCGGATGAGCTTGTGGCTCTTGCCATCCGTGAACGGCGCTACGGGAATATCGGCTTGGCTTATACTTATAATGAGCCATTGATCAATTATGAGTACGTTTTAGATTGCTCAAAACTAGCCAGAGAGAACGATTTGAAAAATGTTCTTGTAACCAATGGCTATATCAACCCTGATCCCCTGAAAGAACTGTTGCCCTTTATTGATGCCATGAACATTGATCTGAAGGGATGGCAGCCGTCTTTTTATCGGGAATATTGCCGGGGCGAACGCGATCCGGTTCTCGAAACCATAAAATTGTCCGCTCAACACTGTCATGTTGAGGTTACAACGCTTTTGCTTCCCTCGATCAATGATGATGAAAATGAAATTGAAGCAATCGCTTCTTTTATTGCCTCCGTTGATCCTTCTATCATCCTTCATTTAACACGCCATCATCCCGCCTATCTGATGTCTGAGCCGAAACCCATCTCGCGAGAACGCATGGAGAAGTTGGCTCAGGTCGCCAAACGACATTTGAAAACGGTTGTTCTTGGAAATGTGTGAAGAGTGCATGGCACAACAGAGAGAAAAATGGGATTTGTCCCTTCAGTCTGTAAAGACAAAGGAAGAATCTGAAAAGATCGCATGCCTGGCGGAGACCATATGGGCGGAATATTACACGCCGATCATAGGGGCAGAACAGGTTCGTTACATGCTGGATCGATTTCAGAGTAAAAACCAGATCTGGCAGGACGTGACCGAAAGAGGATTTGTCTATATCTATCTGACAGTTGCGGACAAACCGGCCGCTTACATGGCCTTTCAGGATCAGCCCGACGGCACTTGTTTTCTCAGTAAGCTCTATGTGCTGAAAGACTTCCGGCGTCAGGGATTTTCAAAAATATTGATTGATTATCTGGTTTTACATTGCCAAAACGAGAATAAACATCAGATCTTTCTGACTGTTCATAAAAAGAATCTTCAGTCGATTGCTGTATATAAGAAAATGATGTTCCGACTGGCTGAACCCATTGTCACGGATATCGGCCAGGGATTTGTGATGGACGACTATATTATGCGAAGAGATCTAACATGAAGTAATATATAAATTATTATATAATTTTTATATATCTGCGTATTATCTGCATAATAGCCAATATTAAATCGAATGATCACAATGCTGTACCAATTGTTCATAATTTTGTAACAAATATTTCATGACATTTTACTTGCATAATAACTCGTAATAGATATAATAATAATTGTGAAAGACAAATAAGGTCAAAAGATTAGGGAGGTGTTGGATATGTTTGGACTGATACCATTTGAGCGCAGAAGGAATGAGCTTCGGCCCAGTGCTGACGAACGTCCGTTGGACATCGACCGCATCTTTGAGAATTTTTTCAATGATGCCATTTTCCCGACCTTTTATAGTCAAAGCGGAATGATGCGTGTAGACATCAAAGAAACAGACAAAGCCTATATCTTGGAAGCTGAAGTGCCAGGCGTGAACAAAGATCAGATCAGTGTGGAAGTGGATCAGGATATTTTGACCATTACAGTTAATCAGGAAGAAGAAGAAGAAGTTGAAGATGAAGAGTACCTGCGCCGCGAGCGTCGCAAGTACACCGTAACACGGAGCTTTAACATTGAGGGCATCGATCCGGATCATATTGCTGCTAAATTGGAGAACGGCGTTCTGACCTTGGAGCTGCCGAAGAAAGAGCCCGGCAAGAAACGTGCTCGGAAAGTGGATATTTCCTGATCCACACGCTGGCAGAACAGCAAAAAAACACTCTCTCTAAACGGGTGGCGTGAGGCCACCCGTTTTTTATGCACGTTATCTTATTTTCTGTTTCTTTACTTTCATGTATAATAGAAAATAAAGATCAATCTACATCCTATAAACATTCGCTCGCAGGATGTCTGCAGAGGAGTAGGATAAAGAGGAGCGCGCATGAAAAAAAGAAAGACAGAAATCAATAAGCGTTCAAAACACCAAGCTGTGTCGCTGCTTCGATCTTTTTCTTTCTTGTTGCAACAAGGGACGAGGAAGAATCAGAAAGCCCCGGTAAGGCGTGTTCGTATACCCTCTTCAAACAGAAATCGCATGACATCTTTTGTTCGCGTTTCTTTGCGCGTACTGCCTGATTTATCGGTTGTGATTTTGCTTTTCACTCTGGTTTTTTACCTGACATGGGGTCAGGAAACGGACGTTGTCACGACGGTTTTGGAATCGGAACCAACGGAACAACAGGTCCATCAATCACAAGGATGGGACCTCCCGGTGGTGCTGGATGTTGTCGACTTTCAAGTGATCAGCCGCGGAAATTTTGAGCAGGACTGGATTTCTGAAAGTGAGTCTTTGGTGACGCCCTCTGCGATGCCAACGCCGACCTGGACCGTGACCCCTGCTCCGACAGACCGCCCTTTGCCTACTGCAGCACCGACCGCAACGCCGATTCCGATTGAAACAGATGCGTCCGGCTTTTTCCAGGAACCATCAGATCCAGATGATTTTATACCGGATCAGAAGACGGTTTATGTTAAAGCTTTTCATGCCAATATCAGAGTAAACCCCAGAACAGACGCGGATCAGGTCGCTGTTGTTGAAATGGGCGATCGCCTGACGCGGACAGGCATCGGAACGTATTGGTCAAGGATTCAGACAAGCGATGGATCGGTTGGCTATATCTATAACCAACTTATTTCAACCGAGGTTGTTTACAAACCCAAACCGACCGCCACCCCAACACCGAAGCCGACGGCCACACCTAAACCAACGGCCACCCCAACACCGAAGCCGACGGCTACGCCTAAACCGACCGCCACCCCGACACCTGAGCCTACGGCTACTCCGCCCCCTGAACCAACAGCGGCTCCGGATCCTAAACCAACGGCCACACCAGTTCCAACACCTTCAGCAGTTGTTTCATCAGGCCTGACGGATCAGCAAAAGCAGGACATCGTGGATCTGGCGCGGTCTTGTCTGGGTGTTCGTTATAAATGGGGGAGCGCTTCACCGTCTTCAGGCTTTGATTGTTCCGGGCTGACAACTTATATTTATAAAACCCTTTTTAATATCAAGCTGCCACGTTGCTCCAGGGACCAGATCAAGGCCGGGATCAGCGTTTCAAGGAACGATCTGGAAATCGGCGATATCCTTTGTTTCGATTGGGATTCGCCAAAAGGAACGTGTGATCACGTCGGCATCTATATCGGCGGCGGCCGGTATATTCATGCTTCATCCAGTGCTAAAAAAGTTGTCGAATCAACTGTGAACTTCAGCAAACAACCGATTCTTTCGATTCGGCGTATCATTCCATAAAAATATAACTTGCTTTGAAAGGTGTCGACCAGATGTCAAAAGGAAAGCGAATGCGGAGCAACTCAAATCTGATCTGGATTATACCGATTGTCTTATTGGCCGTTTTAACGCTCAGTGTTGGCGGTTACTATGCCTGGGGCTGTTTCGATCATGACAGGCCATTGAGCTCAAGTGAAGTTCAAACACAGACATCCGAATCTGTTCTGATTACGACAACAACAGAAGATCCGGAGTTTTTGCGCATCCGGGGCGAAGTCGAAACGGATGATTTTTACGAGGGAATCTGGATCAATGACGTCTATCTAGGCGGAAAAACCTATGCTGAAGCGCGGGCTTTGCTGTATGAAAAGCAGATGGAATGGGCTGATCAGATCGCGATCAAACTTTCGCTCAATGATCAGTCGTGGACCCTTCATGCTTCTGATATCGGCTTTTCATCGGATTGGCTTCTGGTCCTGGAAGAAGCGTGGCAAACTGGGCGCGCCAGTTCAGAAAGAGACGAGAAAGAACAAATTCTTGAACGCTATGCTGTGATTCAGCAGCTAAAAACAACGCCGCTCAACCTTAAGATTTCATATGGCTTCGATGAATCGCTTATTCGTGAACAGATCTCACAAATTGCCAAGGAAGTGGATCGTGAGCCCGTTGCTGCCCGGGCGACCGGCTTTGATATTGAAAGTAAAAAGTTCATCATAAAGGAGAGAGTCCCCGGGTATGTGATGGATCAGGAGGCTTGCCTCTCTCTTGTCCTGAATGAATTAGAAGCAGGCCGGGTGATGACATCCGTTTCTATCCCGGGCGAGGCGATTGTAGACGGCATGACGGCGGCTGAGCTGGGCGCAAATCTGGGTAAAGTCTCCGAAGCACGAACCTATGCGCCGGCGCGTAATCCGAACAGAGATGAGAATATCAGGCTGATCTGCCAGAAGCTCAACGGATTGGTTCTCAATGCTGGCGAGTCGTTTTCTTTTAACGGCTACATCGGAAAGAGAACAGAAGAAAAAGGTTTCAAGCCTGCTGGCGGCATCATTAACGGTATCTTGGAGGAGGATGTCTTCGGAGGGGGAATTTGTCAGCCGAATACAACCCTGTTCCAGGCGGTTGCCATGGCTGATCTGAAAATCATCGAGCGGCATCCGCATTCCTGGCCCAGCTCATATACAGAAATTGGTTTGGATGCTACAGTCAGCTGGGGAGGCGCGGATTTTAAATTTCAAAATAACACGAAATATCCCATTGCGATTGTTGCCTGGTACAAAAAACCAGCTGTGGTTGCACAGATCTATGGCCGCCCGCTTGAAGACGGTGTCAGCATTAAACTTATTTCTGAACACAACGGCTATATCCCGGTTGATCCGCCTATAGAAGAACTGGATCCAACGTTACAGCCAGGAGAAGTGGTCGTGGTCCGCGAAGAGCACATCGGGCAATTGGCCACAGCTTATAAGGTCTGGTATAAAAAGGGTAAAGAAATAAAGCGTGAGGTTCTTTTTAAAAGCCGTTATCGTCCAATCCAGGGCCTTTATAAAGTAGGGCCGGAACCCACGCCCACACCTGTGCCGCCCACGCCTGTGCCGCCCACACCTGTGCCGCCCACACCTGTGCCGCCCACACCTCCATCTGAGCCGGCAACAACAGAAACGACAGCGGAACCAACAACTGAATCATCGACAGAGCCGGCTCCTGCGGAGTAAGTGTTGTTATTTAATCTTTTATTCTGATAAAAGTGACTCAAACAGGTGGACATCAGGCGGCAGAAGGGGCAGATGAAGTGCTTCTTCTGCCGTTGCCATGACGAATTGATCATGATCCAGCAGGACCAGATGATCCGGGTCCAGCTTTGTTTCTAAAACTGCCAGCACCACGCGATCATCCGGGTAATCGTGCCAGATGATGGCGTGCAGCGGCCCGATCGCTGCCGAAACAGACAACTCCTCTTGCAGTTCACGGTACAAAGCCATTTCAAGGGATTCCCCCGGCTCGACCTTACCGCCGGGCAGTTCCCAGAATCCATCATGCCTCCCTGAACCACTTCTGCGGCACAACAAATAGCGGGGTGTTTGAGCGTCCGAGTCGAGACGAACCAGGGCACCAACGACGAGAAGCTCTTTTCGATCCGGGAAGCGGCTGGTTCGATCATACATCAACAGCCGGTTTTTATTTGTTCCGTGGTCGTCGCTGCCGGCCGTTCTCAGAAAACCCAATGCCAGACAGCAAGCCGAAATTTCAAGCTGCTCGGACTTTGATGTTTCAGCGTGATAGGCTTCAACGCCATCCAGACCGGATTGTTTGAATGCGGTCAAATGACCAATCAGCCGTTTGTCGACCATAGGGCGGCCCGAGCACCAGCCATAAAGAGCTGGATGAGCAAGAACTGAAAGGCCGGAAGCCTCATGCACCGCGTTGATAGCTGTTATCATATCAGGCCTTGTTCTGGAAATATAACCAGGTTTGCCTTCGGAAAGCAATTCATCGAATGCCTGCTGAATGTTGTTCACATAGCCATGCTGAAGAAGCAAGTGAGCAGCCTGAAGGCGTCCGGTGGCACCAGAACCGACTGATTCGAATTCAGTATCGCTGATCTCGTAGCCAAGATCCCGCAACCTTTTAATCATCATTTGATTCCGGCGCTGCCTCAGAGCGAATTGTTCATCCAAAAAGGGCTTGATCCGGGATTCTCCTCCGGAGGGGAAATAGCCTAAAAGATGCAGTTCCTGACCGTTCTGATCGACCGACAGCTCGACGCCCGGGATGAAGCGGGGATGACATGGCTTTATCTTCCCGTTCGATTCTAAATAGTTCAGATATTCTTTTGCCGGAGCAAGAGCGCCAATGTGGTCGTGATCTGTGATGGCAAAAGATCGAAGACCTGCCGCCAGAACCCGATCAACCAGCTGCTGCGGAGAATCGGAGCCATCTGAATAATTT
Organism: Clostridia bacterium; assembly: GCA_018056585.1. Lineage (GTDB taxonomy): Bacteria > Bacillota > Clostridia > Saccharofermentanales > UBA5734 > JAAYBY01. The sequence continues at coordinate 14,107 of JAGPFK010000006.1, forward strand.
GTGTGTAAGTGGAGATCACAGGCTCCATCCTGCATCACTTGCTGTAACAAGGCGGTGTTTGTCTGATCTTGGTGCACAGCATTTGCCCCCTTAAAGGTTCATTGTCCGCAGAACTTCTCAGATCATAAATTTTGGTGTTCTCAAGACCGGGAAATGAAACAGCCAAAGAAAAATGTTCGTCGAAAAAAGTCTCATCCAGCGGCAGCTCTTCATTACGGCGCAGGGTATCATCAATCATCAGGAATGACAGATCTTCTTTCTCAATGAGCTCATGAACAGCCATCAAATCACCGCCGAATCCGGACAGAAACAGACACAGCAACTCATATCGATGAGCCGTATCATGCCCAGCCGACCAGGCGTAATATGAATGGCCGAACCAGGTTGAGCGGCCGGATAGAAAAAAGGAATGGTAGTGGTACGGC
>JAGPFK010000266.1 GCA_018056585.1 Clostridia bacterium
GGGGGTTAAAGGCAAAACACATGCGAAAGCAAGTTATATACGGCATTATAGGCCATAATTACAACAAAATATTTGACACTACGATACGATCCGAGGGGAGAAGAAAATGACCCTTTGCTGCGGCCTGAGCTTGATCACAATGTTGGCGATGGCCCTTGGCCGTGCCAGACAGAATCAGGAACATCTCATACGAAGTCTTGTGCGAAGCAGCTGAACCCAAGAAGTCGCAAATCTAATGAACAGACCAGCCGCCTAATTATGATGGCTTATTTGCTGACCCCAAACCGTTGTATTTGTCAACTTTCGGTCTCTTCTATGGACTAACGTTCCTGTTTTCAGGCTGATTTTTGACCTTTTTGTGTCATTGACCAGCCTCTAATGCCATGCTTTCTTTATCTCGATACAGAAAAACCGATACAGCGCAATGAGCTCATTTCGAGCTATAGTTGACGCAAACACCCGAATGCGAGTATAATAAGCCATGATATCGCCCAACAATAAACGAGCGGTTGGTGTGGCGTCTGCTAGATATCGCCGTGAGGGGAGGGAAGAAGATGTCAGAAATCAGAGTCAAGGAAAATGAGTCTCTCGACAGTGCCCTGAAGCGATTCAAGCGCTCCTGTGCCCGCTCCGGTGTTCTTGCTGAGGTTCGTAAACGTGAGCATTATGAAAAACCCAGTGTGAAACGCAAGAAAAAATCTGAAGCTGCCAGGAAAAGAAAACGATGATTCATGAGGTGGCCTGTGTGTCCGAGGGATATCCGAGACTGGTGTCCTGTCGGAGCGTTGGGCTTTTGTGAATCAAGGCAGATTCAAAACAGTGAAACCGACAGGCCCGGTATCTTCCAGGATATCGGGCCTGTCTGCAATAGGGGGAAAAATAAGGTGGCGGACAAAAGGTCCCGCAGATGGCGTCTGAATCCTGATGTACCGGCAGAAGGCTCTTTGATCAGCCGATTGCTTGCCGGCCGTGGTTTGCGTGCGCCGGAAGTGGTTTCTGCCTTTTTGCAGCCGACCTTGGACCAGCTCCATGACCCATTTCTTTTACCGGATATGGATCCGGCCTGCCGCCTTATTTTATCCGCGCTTTCTGAAAAACAGCTTGTGGCTGTTCATGGTGACTATGATGTCGACGGCATCACCGCCACCGCTGTGCTGGTCCGCTTTTTGAGAGAGCAGGGCGCTGATCCTGCCATTCTTATCCCCGATCGTTTGAATGAAGGCTACGGGCTTTCTGAACATGCGGTTCACACTTTGATTTCATCCGGGTGCCGTCTCTTGATCACAGTCGATTGCGGGACCACCAGTATTGATGAAATCCGCTTGCTGAAGGAAGCCGGGATCCGGGTGGTGGTCACCGATCATCACGAATGCGGTGATCGCTTGCCCGATGCGGACGCGGTGGTCAATCCACGGCGAAAAGATAACCGCTATCCTTTTCCTCATTTGGCCGGTGTCGGCGTTGTCCTGAAACTGGTTGAAGCCTTGTGCCAGCAGCTGGGCTGCCCGGATGCCTGGCGGTCCTATCTTGATTTGGCCGCGTTAGGGACTGTTGCCGATGTGGTTCCTCTTGTCGATGAAAACCGCTGTTTGACGAAGGCCGGCCTTTTGCTGATCAATGGGGCTTTCCCTGAAATTTCCTGTTCTCTCGGCCTGAGAACCCTGCTGGATACGATTGTGACACCTGGACGGGTGGTGACAGCCCAGACCCTTGGTTTTTCCGTGGCGCCTCGCCTGAATGCCGCCGGGCGCATGCAGGACGCAAACGACGCGGTAAGGCTTCTGTTGACGAATGATCCGGCTGAAGCAGCGGAACTTTCCGAAAAGCTCATTGAGCTGAACCGCCAGCGCCAGGAAATCGAAAACAAGATCACGCAGGAAGCCATCGTTGAAATAGACAGCCGCTTCAGCGCTGATTTACCAAACATTTTGTTGGTAGCCCGTGAAGATTGGCACCCCGGTGTCATCGGCATTGTAGCTTCACGCCTGGCAGACTATTATGCCCGCCCTGTGATTGTCCTGACCGGAGATGAAGAGGGCTACAAGGGATCTTGCCGCTCTTTTGGCGAGATCGACATTCTGTCGGCCTTAAATTATGCGTCCGGATCATTGGACCGCTATGGCGGGCACCGGAAAGCGGCCGGTCTGACGCTCAAAAGCGACCAGTTGTCTGGCTTTGATCAGGCCATCTCTGAGTTCGCCAAACAGATGGATGCCGATCAGCTGCTTTCAGACTATGTGGCCGATCTGGAAGTGGAGGCGGAAGATTTAACCCTGGAAAACGCCCTTGAGGTTCAGAAGCTGGAACCTTTTGGCGAAGGAAACCCGATTCCCCTTTTTGTTTGCCGCAACCTTTCCGTCCTGCAGACGGATTTGGTTGGCAACGACCGTCATCTAAAGCTGTGGCTGCAGGATGGTCTTGGGAACACCTGGGATGGCGTGGCGTTCTGCAGAGGAGACGCCGGCGAATGGATCAGCCCAGGCGATTTCATTGACATTCTCTTTTCCCTTGATATCAACGAATGGAGAGGACAGAGAAAATTACAGCTTAACATCCGTGATTTACGTCCTTCCGAATGCGGCGATGCCTTTTATGATTGCCCGTGGGAGGCTGAAACGCTGTTTCGTACACACGGCAGCCTTTCGTTGCTGATGAAGCAATATGATTTGGCGCCCGAAGCCCTGCTGCCTAAAAATCAGGAATACAAGGCGGTCTATCAGTACCTGCGGACCCATTTTAATCAGGAACCCGCCTTTGTTGATTTTAATCTCTTGGCCCGAAAGATCAGCCGGAGCTACCGGATCGATCTGCATCCCTTCCGCCTTTCCCGGATCCTCTGCGTTTTTCAGGAAACCGGTCTCATCCAGAAACAGGATCTCGGCCCTGATTCTGCCCGCCTTTCCCTCTTACCTGTCACCCAGAAGGTCAGGCTGGAAGATTCACCCACTTTTCGTCTTTTGGCGGAAAGCAACGGAGGTGATCCGGTATGAGTCAGACGTCAGCTCAGATCGGAGAGCGGATGCTGGATCAGATCCTCCAGCGATACCGCCAATATTCAGGCGGACAGAGCGGTGAAAAGATAGAAAAAGCCTATGCTTTCGCGAGCGAAGCCCATGGAGACCAGAGACGGGCCACAGGAGAACCCTACATCGTCCATCCTCTCGCCGTCGCCGCGATCCTGACGGACCTGGAAGTCGATGAAGACACCCTGGTTGCCGCCCTGCTGCATGATACCGTCGAAGACACCGGCAAAACAATC
>JAGPFK010000267.1 GCA_018056585.1 Clostridia bacterium
CGGAAAATCAAAGACGATCAGCAGGGCAATGGTCAGCTCAACCAGTCCCAGATTAGAGGCCAAATGACCGCCATTTTTGGAGACTGTCCGGATGATCAGTTCCCGGATTTCCTCGGCTAATTGCTCTAATTGCTGGTCGTTTAGTGTTTTCAGTTGATCGGGTCCTTCAATCTGTGAGAGCAAATTCGTCATGATTACCTCGGTTAACAACGCCAGTTTAGCTTTCGGTCATCAAACGATGGGTCAAGGTCATCAAAAAAGACACATCCAACTCATCTTTGAGCCGCAAAAGCTGTCCCGACGCGGCATCGATGGTCTCACGCAGCTTTTTTTGCGCTTCTTTGAGTCCGAACAATGTGACATAAGTCGATTTTCCATCCCGATCATCTTTGCCGGCCGATTTACCCAATTCGGATGCGGTTAATGTGGCGTCCAAAATATCATCCCGAATTTGAAAAGCCAGCCCGATGGCTTTCCCAAAATCAAAGAGAACAGAAGAAACGTCCTCTCCCGCTCCTGACAAGATGACAGCGGCTTCAACAGGGGCGGATAAAAGTGCACCTGTTTTCATTTTATGCATCCGTTCAAGTTCCTCTTTGCTCAATGGATGATGGACGGCCATTAAATCGATGGCCTGGCCGCCGATCATTCCGCTGCCGCCTGCCGCCCGCGCAATCAAACGTGCGGCTTTGAGCGTTTCAGGGAAAGCTGGATCAATGGCATCGAGCAATGTCTCAAAAGCGCGGTTCAGCAAAAAATCACCGGCCAGAACGGCCATGCCTTCGCCATAGACTTTGTGGCAGGTTGGCCTGCCGCGGCGAAGATCATCATCATCCATGCAGGGCAGGTCATCATGAATCAAAGAATAAGTATGAATCATTTCGATGGCGCAGGCAAAGGGCAACAGCAAAGGACCTGTTCGGCCCAATACGTCAGCCGTTGCTAAAAGCAGAACCGGACGAATACGCTTCCCCCCCGCCATCAGGCTATAACGGGCTGCCTTTTCGACATCGGATGCCCCATCTGTACCAATAAAAAAAGGCAGCGCCTTTTCTATCTGTTCTTTGTACCGGGCATACCGTTCTTCGTATGTTGCTTGCCGATCAGACTTCGTTTCCAAAAGGCCTTTCCTCCCATGTTCCGTCTTCTTTTTGAATCAATTCTGTAATCTGCTTTTCAACGGATGCCAGCTTGGCTGCGCAAAATCTGGATAAAGCGGTCCCGAGCTTAAACAGTTTCAATGATTCATCGAGGGTTGTATCGCCGGATTCAAGCTTTTGCACAACCTCTTCAAGCTTTTTCAGCGCCTCTTCATAAGTCAGCTTTGACAGCGCCTCTTCATAGTTCCTTTCATCGTCAAGCTGTGCCCATTTTTGTTCATTTTCAGAGTTTTTCATGAATCAGATCCTCCTGTCGGTTACGGCTTCTACTTCGCAACGCAAAGTGCCATCGCAAAGAGACACATCGATCAGATCACCTTTTTGAACCAAAGCCGTCGATCGCAAAACGCGACCATCCGGCACGGTGCGGACGAGTCCATAGCCACGAGCCATGACTCGAAGCGGGCTTAAGGCGTCCAGCTTGCCGCAAAGAATAGAAAGGGTTCGCTCCGCTTTATCCACTTTATTTTCCATGGCTCGGTTCAGGGCGATCACAAATCGGTCCAGATCGAGGCGTCGTCGATCAATGAATGCGGTCGGCTGTCGCAGAACAGGTCGTTGCAGCAAATGTTTCAGATGCAGCTTCTGCTGATCCAACTGCCGGGTCAAGGCACGGGCAAGCCGGCTTCTTTGCTGGCTGAGATAAAGTTCTTGCTCATGACGGATGGGCATCACCAGTTCAGCAGCCGCGGACGGCGTCGGTGCACGCAGATCCGCCACAAAATCACTGATTGTAAAGTCCGTTTCATGTCCGACGGCCGAGATGACGGGGATTTTAGAGTCGTAGATCGCACGGGCCACGATTTCTTCATTAAACGGCCACAAATCTTCAATCGATCCGCCTCCGCGGCCAACAATAATGACATCCACCGTACCAAGCTCATTAAAGTGTCGGATGGCAGCGGCTATTTCCTCCGCCGCCCCTTCGCCTTGTACCGCGACCGGCATCAGCAGCAATCGAAAGTTCGGAAAACGCCGGGAAAGAACCTGGATGATGTCGCGAATAACGGCACCGGCCGGCGAGGTGACGACACCAATGGCGCTGGGCAGCATGGGAATTTTCTTTTTATGCGCCGGATCGAAGAGGCCTTCCTGTTCCAGGCGTTTCTTCATTTGTTCAAAAGCAAGGTAAAGTGCGCCCATGCCATCCGCCGTCATATCCATGACAATCAGCTGGAAGCGTCCATCCCGGTCATAAAGGGTGGCTCTGGCTGTCACGATAACCTTTAGACCATTTTCAGGACGAATACGCAATCGGCTGGCGTAGCCTCTGAACAGGACACAAGCGACGGCCGCCTCACTGTCTTTCAGTGTAAAATAGATATGACCGGAAGGATACGTTTTAACGCCGGACAATTCACCCTTGACCAGCACGGGGTTCAGCGTCTCATCCTGTTCTAAAAGCGTGTTGACATATCTGTTCAGCTGGGCGACGGTGATCGGTTGGTTCATCTTGCGTCACCATTCTTTCCGTTTGGTTTAAAGAGACGAACCTGTTCGACGTCCTCTGCATCCTCGGCATCGCAAAGCCGGCCGAGGACCGCGTTAATGTATGACCTGGACTCGTCTGTTGTGTACTTTCGGCATAAGAGGACAGCTTCTGAAATGGCAACATTATTCGGTACATCCTCAACATACAGCATCTCATAAATGGCCAGGCGTAAGATCACCACATCGATCTTTGGCAGACGTTCTTTTTTCCAGCGCCTCAGGTAGGGTGAAAAACATGCGTCTAATTGATCTTTATTTGCGCTCACGCCGCGGACCAACCTGATCATGTAATCCAGATCCTGGCCATAGATGGGGAATTCCTTGATAAAACAGGCCAGCTGGGCTTCCTCTTCGCCTTTTTGTATCTCCATCTGGTACAGCAGCATAAATGCTTTTTCTCGTGCTTCACGGCGGCTCATGTGAATCCTCCTTCATCGAAACAAGCCGGGTGGAAAAATCTTGTCCAGCATGTCCCGGAAAGCCTCTTTGTTGCTGAAATACCGTACGCCAAGAAAATAACCAAGTAGGGTCATTGCAATGAGAAATAAGGTTTTAAGTAAGCCAAAAAGAACGAGGGACAAGGCCAGGCCAAATCCGATGGCTGCG
>JAGPFK010000268.1 GCA_018056585.1 Clostridia bacterium
AGGAATCAGCCGAAACAGACGACGCGGAATCGGTATTTATGCATATTAAAGCCTCCATTGCACGACCGGCCGATCAGCTCAAAGAGGCCTGTAAGCCGCTTCTTCACCTGAATGAAGAAAATGCCATGCAGGTCAAGTTGTCTGAACACATGCAGCATCTTTCCAGTTGCATGAAAACTTTTGTTGATACGGCATCTTATGAATTCAGGCAGCTCAGCGAACAGCAAATGAAAGCCCGTCAGGAACGGACGGCCCTCGAGAGTCAATTAAAAGAACTGCGCAGGGGGATCAAACAATTCCCGAATCCAGGCATCAAGCGCTTACAAGCCTTGATTGAACAAGATTTGTTTGCCCGCTATAAACAAAAAATCCCTGTCTTGATTATCGCTGACGAGCTTGAAATTATAGAACCTCGGTGGACCGACGCGTTAGAGGGCTATTTGCATACTCAAAAATTCTATTTACTGGTGGAGCCTGTTTACTTCAGAGATGCTCTGGCTCTGTATGACACGGAAAAAAGACGTCAGAATCTTTATGACATCGGGCTGATTGATATAAAACGTCTCTCTGCCGAGAAACCCGAAAGAAAACCCGGCTCATTGGCCGAAAAAGTCCATACAGAAAATGATATGGTCCGGCTGTTTGTTGATTATGTATTGGGTGATGTCATCTGTTGTGACACAATCGATGATTTATTACGCTTTAAACGCGCCATCACAGACAGCTGCATGCTTTACCAGAACTTCGTAGCGCGCCAGCTCAATCCCATGCGCTACAAAGACCGTTACATTGGAAAAAGCGCCATTCTGGCCCAAATCGCAGCATTGGAATCGAAAATCAACCGACTTTCGCAGATCATCTCCGAAAGTGAAAAAGTGATGCAATTGCTTGAAGGATGGTCTTCTCTCAGCATCGTCAGCGATTATGAAGCGATAAATCTGGTTGCGACGATCGGCCGTCTTGCCGAAAAAAGTGAAAAAAGAAATCGTCTTGAGGCTGCAAGAAAAGAACTGGCCGGATTGGATTTATCCTGGCTTGAACGCCTGATCAAAGACATCGATCAAATCAAAGACCGCATAACCGAAAAGGAAAAAATGAACAGAGATTTGATGGCGGAACAGTTTCAGAGAAAAGCCCGGATTGACCTGATCGTGTCACAGGAATTGCCTGCCTTGCGCCAAAAAACGGCCGAAATACAAAACAATATAAAAAGCAGCTATCCGGCTGATTGGTTAGAAGAGATCGCAGAACCCCGTTTTCAAACAGAATACCAGAACCGCGGCAGCGGCCAGGCTGTCCGGCTTGCTTTTTTTCCACAGCAAAACCGAAGTGAAAATCAAAAAAAGATCAAATGGGAACGCGTTCAAACCAATCGGGCTGATTTTAACCGACTGTATCAAGCTTCTGTCAGTATTACGGCCGATTCCAATAAAGAATTCGAGCATCGCCTAGCCCGCCTGGAGCAGGAGAAATTGCCGGATTATATGAAACAGATTCAACAAGCTCAAAAATTAGCCTATGAACAGTTTCAGTCAGATTTTCTCGGAAAACTCAAAGAAAGCATCGATGCGGTCACAGACAACATTCGCGAACTGAACAAAACGCTTAAAGATCGCAAGTGGGGCGAAGACCGCTTCCAATTCGTTGTTGAGCCCAATCCAAATTACAGGCGCTTTTATGATATGATCATGGACGATCTGCTGATGCAAGGTTATAGCATCACCTATGCCGCCTTCCGTGAAAAGCATGGTGAAACCATTGACGAATTGTTCCGTCAGATCCTTTCTGTTGATGACGAAACCTCTTCAGATCAGCGCAGTGAACTGGATCGAAACATTGAAGCCTACTGCAATTATCGGACTTATTTACGTTTTGACATGCAAACCATTGATGAAAATAACGACGTGCAGCGTCTTTCTCGCACTTTACGTAAAAAATCGGGCGGTGAAACGCAAACGCCTTATTATATCGCTATGCTGGCCGCTTTTTATCAGCTATACCGCATGGGTGATAAAAACCGAAGCTGCACGCGGCTGATTATTTTTGACGAAGCCTTCAGCAAGATGGACGGCGAACGCATTCAGGAAAGTATTTTGCTTTTGCGTAGGATTGGTTTTCAATGCCTGATCTCTGCGCCGCCAGATAAAATAGCCGATATCACCCCGCTTGTTGATCGGAATATCTGTGTGCTTAAACAGCAGCACCGCTCTTTTTTGGCTTTCTTTGATAAAAAAGATATCGCGCGGATTGAAAGTGAGTTGGAAATTGAAAAAGACGATGTCATGACTGAATATCCCGCTGATAAAATCGATGCCGAAAGCGCAGCTCTAAAAAAATAAAGAGGAGAATCAGACCATTTGATGGATATCGCTCAACTTCTGCTCAAAAGTTTGTTGAAAAAATATGAATCAAGCAAAGCTTTTACACAGGATCTGCCGGTTCAGCGTCGGATTCAGTTAAATTTTTATGGCGGTGAATTTAAGCCTTATGATTTTGAAGATTTTGAGCAGAAACAGTATCTTCATCATTTGATTTTTGACCTAAAAAGAGAAGGCTTGATCGACTATTCCTGGGTCCGCGGCGAGGAAGAACATATTTTGCATCGCGTCTGGCTGAACCTGGATCAGATTGACAAAGCGTATAAAAGAGCGGGCCTTGTCTCACCAAAAGCAGAGGCGAAGGAGGTTTTAAGTGCTGTAAACGACGCGTTGGTGATGTTTCAGGAGGCAAAAACGAAATGCGGCACAGGAATAGACTGGATCGGTGCGGCATTAAACGAAATGCGCCTGGTTCTGAAAGAAAAGCAGCGGCTGGCGCCCCCCATTCCCCCCTCAAAAGAGCAGGCTCTGCTTTTGATCACTGCCCTTTGTAAACTGATGGATTTGTCTTTGGCCGGCACTTCAGAAATAATGGAGCGCCTCTTCAGCATTCAGGCTTACGCCGACAGTAAGACCTTTGAACAGCAGGTGCGAACGAGGCTGGCTTCTCTTATTCGAAAACACCTGCTGCCAGAGCTTTTAAACCATTCATCCAGCCAGATAGATGACCTGAATCTTTCAGATGACGAACTGCTTTTGCTGGCAGGATTGATCCGCGCGCCGGAAATTTTTGAATTTTCAGGTCCCGTCCGACTGCAGAGAGGATCACAGCAAGTTGATTTCGGATTTTTTCAGTCTTGTTCCACCTTGAGTTCTGCCGAACTGGACGGGCTTTTGATTGACATTTCCCCGCTGGTCAGGCGTCTCTTATT
>JAGPFK010000269.1 GCA_018056585.1 Clostridia bacterium
AACCGCGAGATACAGCATCTTCCACAAGCCTGTCCAATAAATCGGGGGTGCTGAAAAAAGAAGGATCCGGACCGCTCATCTGCTCACTTTGTAATGGCTGTCGGCATTCCAATCCTAATCGGTGGTAAAGCCTGTTTTGAGTATAGATTCGATCTTCCTCACGGATCAGTTCGTTTTGACAGGCAGCCTGAACCAACCTGAAAATGGTGTCGTCTATTTCTGTTCTGATCTCCATTGATTCATCTCCATCTCATAGCCCCATGCGTTTAAAATTTGAAACACTTCCATACCATAACAGATTTGCTTACTGTTTATCAATACGGTTGTTGTCTTCTGACGGTTCACATTCGCTCTGTTATCATTTATACTCGGTAATGGATCATCTTTTTTAAAGCTGGAGGCGACAACCTTTGCCTGAACAGAAAGGGTATCGGGAACAATCATTGCATTTGGGGTTTGACAGCCAGGGCTGGCGTTTTTTGCGCAGCGTCAACCTCTCTTCTGTCTCACAGCATTTTCATGACTATCTTGAAATCCTTCATCTGGAATGCGGGCGCTGTCAGATTCTCATTGACGGACGTTCCATCGCCATGAATACTGACGATCTGATTGTAATCAGCGCAGGCAGCAGCCATACTTTTCCTGACATCGTCGGCTGCAGTTTCTACGTGCTGCAAGTCACGGCAGATTTTTTATGCAGCAGCGCGACAGGCGGCGAATGGCGTTATCTGATTCCTTTTCTCCAACCAGATTCCTGCTGCCTGGCCAGTTGCCACCTGGACGATCGGGACCCCATCCTGGACATTCTTCAGCGCATCGAGCAAGATGATCTGAAAAAGCCGCCTGGCTATGTTCTAAATATCAAAGGACAAATTTATTGTTTGTTTGCTCAATTGATCCGGAGAGGCGCTATGCAATACCCACAGAACGAAACAAACACCTTGCTGCTTAAAAGGCTTGAGCCGGCTATTCAGCTGGTCGAAAATCATTTTGATCAAGCGATCCGCATTGAGGAAGCGGCCCGGCTTTGTTTTTTGAGTCCATCTCATTTCAGCCGGCTTTTTCACAAAGCAACCGGAAAAACATTTTCTGCCTACATCCAGCATGTCCGCCTCTATCATGCAAGAAAGCTGTTAAGCAGCACGGATTTGCCAATTGATCTCATCGCGGAACAAACTGGTTTTGCCTCATCGAGCCATCTTGCTTCTGTTTTTCGCAAACAAGCCGGCCTGTCACCGGCTGTATGGCGCAGGCACAAAACCGCATCAATTTGATCATAAATGCAATGATTTTGTTGATCCTGGATGCTGATGCAGACTAAAATAAGAAGAGGGTATTCTCGCGTTCATCCGCGGGGACAGCCGCAAAAAACGAGGTGACTCAGATGGCCATCGAACTAAACTTACCGCCGCCCAAGCCAGATTACAACAATCTGCTGCGTGTACTGAAGCGACAAAATCCGACACGACCAACTTTATTTGAATTTTTTCTCAACGATGATCTGTATGATCTTCTGAGCGCCGGACAGTCGTTTTCGGATGACGACGGCTTTGGTTATTGGCGCAAAAGGCTGTATGCTTACTATGTTGCGGGCTATGATTACCTGACGATTGAGGCTTCCGATTTCTCCTTCCCAATCCCGGAAGTTCCGCAGCTGGCATCCAAATCACAAAACATCGATGGGCCGATTCAGGATCGGGCTTCCTTTGAAGCCTATCCTTGGCCTGACCCGGACGATTTCAGCCAGGCGCTGCTCGAAACCATCGCGGAAGAATTGCCGTCTGGTATGCGGCTGGTTGTGTACGGACCCGGCGGTGTTTTAGAGAATGTGACCAGTTTGCTGGGCTTTGAGCGGCTTTGCTTTATGCAAATCGAAGACCCCGACCTGCTGCAGGAAATATGTGATCAAGTCGGTTCCCGTCTGCTGCGTTATTATGAGCGTGCCATTGTTCATCCGGCTGTCTGTGCCCTTGTTTCCAACGACGATTGGGGATTTCAGACACAAACCATGCTCAGTCCCAGGGCGCTGCGGCGATTCATCTTTCCCTGGCACAAGAAAATCGTTGAAACGGCTCATCAGGTCGGCAAGCCGGCTATCCTACATTCTTGCGGCAACCTGACCGAGGTGTGGGATGACATCATTTTTGATATGCGCTATGACGGCAAGCACTCATTTGAGGATAAGATCCAGCCAGTCGAATGTGCCTATGAGCAATACGGGCCGTATATTGCCATCATGGGCGGATTTGATCTTGATTTCATCTGCCGATCGACGCCGGAGGCCATCCGCGCAAGAGTAAAGGCCATGCTTCGGCAAGTGGGCGATCGGGGCGGTTTTGCCGTCGGCACAGGCAACAGCGTTCCTTATTACGTTCCCGTTGAAAATTATCTGGCCATGATCGATGTTCACAGGTCCTGATGATGCAGAACCTGAAGCAAGGCGATGACATTTTCCGGCGGTACATCTCCCGGAATGGCATGAGTCGGCGCCGCAATGTAGCCGCCTCCCTTTCCCATCATTTTGATTGTTTCCCGTGTGACCCGACGCACTTCTTCCGGTGTCCCAAAAGGAAGGAGCCGCTGCGTGCTGATGCCGCCCCAAAAGGTAAGATGACGTCCAAAATCTCTTTTCAGTGTTTGTAAATCATAAATTTCCGGCTGGACCGTCTGATAAACATCGAGGCCGATGTCTATCAGATCAGGGAGGATCTCGTGGATGTCGCCGCATGAATGTTGTGAAATATATTTGTTTTTTTGCTTGACCCGGTCATACATGACCGCCAACACCGGTTTGATAAAGCGTCTCCAATAGGACGGCCCCATGATCAGACCTTTCTGCTGTCCCCAATCGTCACCGAAATGAAAACCATCAATATCATACTGTAAAGCAATGTCAATTACTTTGAGATGATAGGTCAGAATGGCCTGAAGCAGTTCGTCCACAAAATCTGGTTCAAGGACCATATCCATCAGGAGGTTTTCCATTCCGCGCAGGGTCCAGGCACGCTCAAAAAGTGAAAAACCAATCGAACCTAATTTAAAAGTATCATCGCGGCGGTCCATTAAAGCCTGATATTCCCGATGAATCTGATCTGGATCAAGATCAGGAAAGCGATAGTTTGATAAGCTCGGCTCGGTCAGAATAATATGGTCCACTACACCGATGTCCTTGTCGGCTCCCGTCCTGTTCCAGACCACGCCAAAATCATCTTGCCAAAATCCAGGGCTGATCTCATGCAAATGCCA
>JAGPFK010000007.1 GCA_018056585.1 Clostridia bacterium
CTCATGGCTTCTTTTTCCTCTTTAGTGGGAAAGCGCCAAATCCCTTTTGAATAACACCATATAACAATGCCCACCGGTACAAGGAAAATGAATATGCCGAATCCCCCCATTCCATGATCCATACAATAGAAAAAGACCGTGGGGCAAATGATGAAGATGAATAACAAATACAAAGCCAGATAGAAATTCTTCCATCTCTCTGGATTAGAGCCGGATTGCTCTATAGGTTTGTTAATATTCATGTTCCTTATCATGATCTTGGCGGTTCCGGTGGATAACAAACGCGACGTGCAAATATTTTTGAGTAAAATTTATCTCGTTTATTCTGCCATTCAGTCTGTAGAAAATCTATTTCTGAAGAAGAAAACGCAACAGTATTTTTTTCAGCTATATGGTATCCAGCCTTCAGCAAATCGTTTTTCATCGAAATTTTCTTATCGGTCTTACCGTACCTTTCAAATGCCACATGGAATGCTTCATTGCTAAAAGACTTCGACTTTTTCAGATTTTCAACCTTTTGTTCGACTATGTCTGTCGGAAATAATATTTTGCCACCTTCAAACTCGTCATAAATTTTCATAGATATTGAAGCATTATGTTGAAATTTATAGACATTTAATAGCTTTTGCTTGTTCAGGCACTGCTTGCGGCCTAAACGATAAGAAAATGCACTCTGCTCACCGGGTCTTGGCAACGGTTGCAAACCGATTACTCTTGAACCAAATTCTGAATCCATCTTTTGACCAAAAGCGATCATGGTCGACATAAGGAAATTAAATTTATAAAATACGCCATATCCATCGGAGCGCATAATGGGTTCATATTTGTCTGATTCCTTATTGAAACGGCAGCAGGAAAAAAAGGCGGCAACGCGGGGATCGCTTGTAAAATCAATCAAATCAGTCTTGAGGCCATAATGTTGTGCCAGCCCGTTATAATCGATCTTAATCAAATGATCATAGATAGATGTGCTGGCCACATCTTGAACGGCGGGATGTTTTTTTAACAACAGCTCAAACTCAACATTCCGGACACGCTCGGCAAATCTTTGAACGGCTGATAGATTCTCACGAAAGAGTGATGCGAGACATGAATCATAAAATTGATCCTGACCGCGAAATAGAAAGACTGCAGATTCAGGGTATGGCAAAAGTTTACAATACTTTTCGTCAATCGAAACGGCTGAGAAAATACCTTTTGGTGGCAAGCCAAATTTTTGTTCAAACCATTCCTTGTTACCTCTTAGCTCATACTCGACATTATTTAGTAAGACGAAGATATTCGGAACGGTTTCAATTTTAATCATTTGAATCTGCAAGCCTTTTTTATCAGATTACATATGACGAAAAATGGCGACATCATTTAATCAAACTTCAGATCATCATCCATGCCCAGTTCCCGCAACGCTGTTTTCATTTCATCTATCTTTTGTTTTGAAATGCCGTCAGTCTGGTTGATTTCAACATTGAGCGTGATCTTCAACGAGCCGCTGGTTACATGTTTTGACAGAACCTTTGTATAAAAATTCATCCACTTTTGTGGTTGTAGCTCGCCGGACCACTTAACCTTTTTAATTTCCTCAGGCTTTGGTGGCGGTGGAGGTGGTGGCGGCATAACTTCTTTTGAAATAACGACTTCAGCATAGGCAGTTATTTTTTGAACTGTCGCAGTAATTTTAAAGGAACCTTCTTCTTTATCAGCTCTAAAAACCCCTTTATTATCGATATTGCCACCTTGTGCCGCCCAATCGATGCCACTTGCTTCGATGGAGTTATCATGTTGATCATAACCTTTGACTAAGAAGCCGTGACTTTTACCTGGTTGTATCAGAATATTTGCGGGTGATATCTCAAGACGCGTAAGTTTTGGCGGCTCAATCTGCTTTTTTGCTTCTGCCCCAGTTATGATGAACATGTCATCCGATATTTCGATATCAGACGCATTGATACTTTCTTGAAAATGGAAAGGTTTATATTTGCCATCAGACGTTTTACCAACATAGGCAAATATTGCGTTTGACACACCACGGGCAATTGTCTCTTTGATTGAATCAGGTTCCAGTAATCGGGGAAATTGCGGCGAGGCAAAAAAAGTATTGCGTACGGCCTTTGTACTCCAATCTTTAAAAGCAGGCGGCCAATAGCGGATTAAGAAATTCGGGCTGATATCTTTTTCAACATGTCCGTCCTGGCGAAGCCGATTGAATATGTGCGTCATCAATGAATCCGCAGAGCTTGAATGGGATATGCCATAATCAATGTCGAGCCATTTGTTATCTTTATCAAGGAGCATTACTTTATTGTAAGTCCGCCAAACGGATTCCTTCAAGTCACGCTCGGCTTTTTTAAGGTTTATTTGCAATTGATGTTTCTGCGTCTCGTCGAGTTGTAAATCCTTGTCTTCATCCTGGATATCTTGCCAGGCAAGAAATTTACGTGCTTCCTCGGCTATTGTGTCGGATTTGTCCGGAATGCACCAAATAAGGGAGCTTTTAAATGTGCGTGCAGACGTGCCATATTCTTTTGTCATCTGATCAACCGTTTGTTGCACTTTTTTTGCATCCGTCACCTGATCAGGCGATACAATGATGACAGATAGCGCCGGTCTGTCGGGGATTTGATTGCTTTTTTCAGGGAAATAACAGCGTTCGATGCCTGGCCCAGCGTTGAAAATCTCCTTTATTTCACCTTTAACCGTTTCCTCAATGCGATCAGGTTTAACATTCGCCCTGCGATCCGCAAGCAGCTTATTCAGGTTCGGCAGAATAGAAAAACGATACTTATTATTTTTCTCTGCGGCAAGGTAATAACAGGATTCTGATAAAGCATCCAATACAGTTTCCACATTGCCGATATCCATATCGGGGTCGGCAACGGCAAGCCTGACTTCGGACAACGTTGCTTCTGTCTTTGTTCGACCGCCATTGGATTCAAAAAAGATCGTTGTCGCGGCTTTTTGATGCAGTCTGCTTTTCTTAATTGCATCAAGTGCTTCCTTATCCAAACGAACGGCGAAAGCTTCTTTTTTGCCGGTAATATCAGTTGTTACCGCGCCTTCTAATCGGCTTTCACCAAGCTGTTCAAAGATAGCCGCTCGAAACAACGGATCATCCAGCGGCGCTGAACCAAGCATGATAAGCGGATCTTTATAGGCGCCCTTGTACCCATCTTGATATGCTTTGGATACCCAAAGGGCGAGAAGCCTTAAAACACCTCTTGTTTGTTGAAACCGCGGCAGTTGCTGCCATTTTCTTTGAAACACGGACAGCACTGACGGATGAAAAGGATAAGTTGAAAGAATCGTTTCTTTGGCATTATCAGCGGGGAACCAGTTTGGAATCTGTTTTTTGTGTTCGATAATCCAATCACCATATTCAGCGGCAACTTTTTTTGCTTCTTCTGGCACACCAGTCCACTCAAAAAGACGACGGCGAATAATTTCGGCGGTTTCTTCCTCGGCAGACATGATGACTGCCTTGCCCACGCGGTCCAATAGTTTTTTGAATCTGCTGTATTCCGACTGATCTTCCACCGTCATTTCAAGTTCCGATGCCGGTATGGATACAGCGAGCACGACATTATCATGCGCCCGGACCTCTTCTGAGAGATTCTGGATAAAATTGTAAAGTTGTGTAGCAAGGCCGCTTTTGCGATTGCGGCTTATATAGTTCATCAGCTCATCAACAAGGATTAAGGCAGGCTCATTCTCCGGCAGAAATTTTCGAATGATCTCACTTGACGGGGAAATTAGTTGTTTTTCATGTTCCTCAACAATTTTAAAAGCCGCTTCGCCGCCAAGCTGAAAAGCAATTTCGCCCCAGGGTGTTTTGCGCAGGGGCGTGCCATCACTTCCGCCACGCCCCGTGATGGAATCAAATTCCGTGCCTACAAACACAGCAGTCCTGGCTTTCGGTATTTTATCCACAGACGCCTTATGAAGAATAGAAGACACGCCTTTCCAGTCATTGGCTTCGCTTCCACCGTTGGCCAGATGATACAGTAACGTCAAAGCATGCGTCTTGCCGCCTCCAAACTGCGTTGTCATGTTAAACGTTGCAGACGTTTCAACCTTTATGCCTGATAAACGTCGGATAACCTCGGCTGAAAGATCTGTAAGATTTTTTGTTAAGAATGTTCTCTCAAAAAACTTTTCCGGATTTTGATAAACTTGTGGGGCCTTGCCATCACGCACATGATCGAGGTGTACGGCAAATTCCGACGCATCAAGTGGACGGCCATCACGTAAATCTTCTCGGGGATTAACCACTTTATACCAGGGCTTTAAAGCCATGACCTTATATCCTCCTCATAGTAAATGAAATTTAGCTGTGTTTTTATCCAGCTGCCGCCTTTCAAAAGCCAAAACCCTTCTTACGTGCCAGCACACCATCAACCCAACGTTTTTCATCGCTGATCGAAGGATAAAGTGCCGACAGCGCTTGCGCCAGTCGCCAGAATTTCTGATCTTGGCCAACACCTTCTTCCACAAGAAACCGCTTTAATGCCTCGCCTCTGCCTGCGGCAAAAAGAATCATGGACTGATGCAACCTGTCTAGCCTCGTGTTGCCCAGTTGTGGCATATTCTTCTGCCCCCAGGAACCTTCTTGTTCTACCTTTTCTATTTCTTCTATAAAACCAAGTTCTAATTGCGCTGTTTTTTTCTTGCGGTGTGAAGATGGGGATTCAGATTCATCCTTGCCAAATAAGGATTTTGTTCTTTCTGAAACTGGAAGCAACCTTGCTTTATCGCCTTTTACTTCTATAAGGCTTTGCAAATGTTCGAGATGGGCACCCAATCCCTGCGCGATTTTTCGCGCTGCGTCATATTCAAGGGTGTATCCGGTCAATTTTACCTTGGGGGATTTATCTTCATCTTCACCCTCTTCCTCTGATTCAGAAGCGGAGTCGTCACCATTTGCAGCACCCGTGGATAATGTCCAAAGCCACATAGCCGTCAAACGCGCGTCTTCCTCAAAACCTGACGTATCAGCACCTTCAAAAATCATATTCAAAGCTTCTTTAGCGACGACAGCCCAAACCTGTTCAAGATATTCTTTTAATGTAACCTGTTCGCCACTTGCTTTTTCTACACGGGAATATCGCGAAAAGATTTCCAGTGCCGGACCAAGACAAGCAAATATTGCATCAGCACCAACTACACCTTCTTTTGCTAATCGTGGCATCCATTCTTGTATACGTCTTGGAAGTTCTGTTAATACATCGCGCCAATCACCAATGTCATTCATGCGCGCAGAACCATCAGGATTCTCACGAGGGCGACAAACGAGATGGACGGAAGAGGCAAGGGATGCGGAATCTCGCGCTCGAAGCCTGTTTGCCATTTCGGTGTCAATTGGCCATGACGCCGTAATTACCCACCCAGCATTTACAACTGCAGATAACAGGGTTTCCCATGCAGACGTGGATTTATGGGCAAATACAATCACACCTATGCCGGACGGCTGAACGTACCGTCTTGCTTGTATAAATGATTCGAGCATCAAATGTTCAAAATATTCTTTTGTCTTATATGCATAGATAGGATTACGCTCTGCAAGTTGAACAGCTTCGCCGTTCTTCGGCGTCTCGCGGTCTTTTAAAAGACTGGGCATAACACATCGCAATGACCTCTTTAACCAAACATAAAAAAAGTCGGCGAGATTTGCATACGGCACAGCATCGTAATAGGGTGGATCCGTGAAGAGTAATGATGCCGAATCATCGGGCAACGGGTGCATAGCTGCAGAGACTTGATCTACATATCCTGGGCTGAGTTTCGCATGAGCAAGTGATTCACATATTCTGACTACCCAATCAATGGAACCAGATAATGAACCCGTTGAATTAGATATTGGTACCGTCTCGCAGTAGTCCCATACCATGCCTAACGCTTGTCTCCCAAAGGTAGCAGCAGACGTTTCACGGTGGTTAGCCCATCTGGCAATATTGCTATTAAAATCAGCGAGTCTATCTACAGCAAGTGCGAGGCAAACACATATGGCTTCAGTTAGGTTTCTATCGTTAGCTTCCATTTTTGTTGGCAGTTTACTTACAATACGCACCAAAGTAGCTAGTGCCAATTTTTGCCGAGGATCGAAGAGTAAACACCATTTATTTATACCGTAAACATGGACATTAAAAATGCTACGAAGATATGGCAATTCCTCATCTGGAATCCAATTCTCGATATTTTTGCTTTTCACGCTTATTTTCGCGCGTTCGATGGCGTCTAGATCATTCACATTTGGAAGACGATATTTTTTGCCAGCGCCCGTGCTTTCCAAAACTACTGCCAGCAAAGTTGGTTCTACTTTCCGCTGTTTGATTTGGTACTCGACCTGTTGACGCGACGTAGTGAAACCGCAGCAGGGACAGGTTACTGAGCCCCGCTTAACAGTTCCGCTCTGCAAGTTTTTGTCCGTAGCCCCACCCCTTATACCAAGCACAATTTTCTTCTTTTCCGGCAGTACCTTTATTGTTAAAGAAATTGATTGACGTTTTGAAAGCCACGGCGAACGTATCATCGGTACTTTTGTTCCACACCCTGGCCCTTCGCATTGAATAGTCCGCGCCCAGAGATAGGCAATAGGCGTCGCGCCATCATGGTCTTTTGGATAATAGTTCGCGAGTTCATTCTCTGCCTCGTTCTTAATTGAAGCACCCCACTTGAGAACCTCATCAGCTAGGCGTTGACCATATTTGGGAATGTATTCTAGTAATACCTTATTGAGAAGAACAGGGATCGGATTGAGATCACTAGCGAAGGCATCTGCTCCCACGCGCAGGGCTTCCAAAGGGATAGAACCTCCACCTGCAAACGGGTCAACAACAAGTGGTTTTATCCCTGAATTACCACCCAAGGATTCATGAGCTGACTGCGTCAGAGCTCGACTCGTTTTTAAATATTCTTCAATAGCTGAATTATCCCAATTTGCAAAGTCTGCGATAAAATCAAATAATGTCTGACGCAAAAATAGATTGTCATTTAGATGATCTGGATTTTTTTGAATTTGTATAAATCTATTAATACTTTCGCTGCTTGTGAGCAAACCTAAATGCTGATCGGCCCATTTCATCATAAATTGACGGGCATTATTTTTAAATTTATCCGGACATAAAGGATCAGCAGGGTCAGGCCAAAGGGCTGCGCAAATCACAGCACGACAAGCAGCTAAAGGACGCCTTGCCCACCAGATATGAAGCGTTGAAATATGCCCATGTCTTATGCTCTTTTCCCGACGCGCGTGTTCAGAAATTCGTTTTATCGGTAAATCAACTTCAATGAGCCGTTTGGGATAAGTGTTGCCTTTCGCTGCTTGCATGGAAGGTGCGTCATTATAACGCGGTTCAGGTTCAGCCACGCGATGTTCTCTTGTTGGAATATTCATTTCTTCTCTTTGTCTTTCCGTTGCAGGTGTCGCCGTTGATGGTTTTATTAAAATATTCAGCATGGCCTCATAATTTGAAGGTTCTGACAAATGACCGACAGAAAGCTTTTGCGCTTTAATCTTCGAAAAAGTATTGCTGATAATCGCATTCGTCTTCCCGTAGTCGATATAATAAATTGGCGGAAGGTTTGATGATGATTTCTGATACAGCATTTTTGAGATGGCCAGTGGTTCGGCATCCGTTATGATGCCCACACTGGCTAAAGACAATTGAATATCTTTTGCTCTAAAAGCAAGCGCCGGATTCCAGCGCTCACTGGGTTTTGCCGCGGAAACCACGGTAATGCGGTTTTCATCCCAGACATCCAGCAGGTCTTTGCGCACGCGGAAGTCGAGAATCCCCTCTGCCAGGAAGATAACAACATCGGCGCCCTTTTCCAATGCGCTTCTTATCAGCGGTCTTTCAATCGCCGCACTGTAGCCAATTAACAGTGTAATGCCCGGCCGCATGATCGAATCACTAACCGTTATGGCTGCATTGATTTCTTCCGGCATGGGTTTCATAGACGGAAATATGGCTAACAGCGGCGAATTGAGCTTTTGAGGATCGCCTTTGACGTAAATTTTCGCCGCCGTCTTTCCTTGAAGCGCTTTGGGAAAGAAGTCATTGCCGGGTTCAATCGTCTTAATTCCTTCAGCGTCTAACTTATCCTGAACCAGAGAATCATTCTGATCTTGAATTTTATTCCCGGCGGCGCGTGAATCTTCCGGCGTGAAAACGATAATATCGGCTTCAACATCGGCAAGGTTCTTTTTGATCATGTCGGATATGCGTGGCCATTCCAACCCCCCATGACCGCAGCCAACCGCCGGCAGAAGAACTTTAACCTTGCCCTTATCTGCCAGATATCTTCGTAAAGCAATGAGACCTGCTTCAATGTCTTCGTATCTGGATGGTTCCCGCCAGTGGCGCTTCGTGGGGAAATTGATAATCCAGTCTCCCATAAGCGTTGTCCAGACATGTAGTTTTCCAGGCCTTACCGTACCTGTTTTGCAGGCCTTTTGGTAATCCAGAAACATTTCCGGATACTTTGTTTTAAAGGCCAAAGCCAGACCAGCACCCATCACACCAACGCAGTTGACCGTGTTGATGCGTATATCTGCGGGGGTGTCAAACATATTGCCGCTGGTAAATGTAATCATTTTTATTGGCCTTTATTCTTCATCTGTTTTTGATGCCAGCTTATCTTTGACCTGTGCACGGATATCATCAATGATTTCATCATTTGCCCATGCGGGATTAATGGCCAGCATATCGGCTTTGCCCAATGCAATCAACATATTCAGGTCTCTTTCATCTTCCACAACGTCAATGAGTTCTTCTATGCGGCGACCTTTTCCAATGATGTCACCAATAAGATCATGGTAGGCAACGAGTTTGCAAATTACTTTTGCTGATCTTTCACTCAATGTCTCTACTTCTTCAGTTAAAATTCGTTCTAACATAGGAAGGGCTTTAATGGGATGATCGGGATCAACTTTCTGTTTCCCTCCATTATCAGCCCATCTTGATTTCGGACCTTTGCCGATATCGTGTAAGTATGCAGATACCTCAATAAGTAGTTTATCGCGTCTGTTTAGTGATTCATATTCTGGCAATTCCAATAATATTTTCACAACGCTTAATGTATGCTTGCCTACGTCTTCCTTATGTGTGCTGTTGTCAGTTTCAAGTCCAATCAGTTCTGCTGTTTCGGGGAGGCATCCGAAATCTTTTCTGAATCCTTCCTCTAGCATAGCGGATAGCCTCTTAAATTTTTGTGACGAAGGGTTATTAATATTTGACGTTAGACCTTCGACAGTTGCTAAATATGCCTTTTTGATAAAGAAAGGACCTGTCACTATCGAATGATGTTTAGAATCATAGAAATCAATATAATAATGATACGGATCGCCAACTATTTTCGGTGGTTGCAAATCAGCTTCTTTATAACATTCCCTTACTTCCTTTTTAATCGACTCATTCCATACGATGATTCGTGACGCTGATGCTACATCAATTTTCTTTTGAATTAGAAGCTCGGCCTGGCGTGCTTGTTTAGCTCTTTCAGATGTAGTGCCCCATTTCTGAGAATCAATATGATCCCATTTCAATTTACTTAATTTATCAGAAGTATCGTAAAAATTTGGCGGCGTACCTGTATTTGCCGATGCGTCAGTAAGCACCCACGGATATTGATTCATAATGCTGATTGGAAACTCAAAATAAATAATGAGCGGCTGATCTGCAATTTTACCATTCACAACGGCCAGCAACATCGATGATCTTTTACAGAAGTATAAAGGTACGTAATCATGGACTACCCCACGACATCCACAAGGCACATCCATGCATGATCGGCGGGCTTGAATGTCCGTATAAGCGATAGCAGTATGTCTTATACCCAAGCGTTTTTTTTCGTTTGTTGAAAGCAATCCGTGCTTCAAGATGCCGGGCAAATTATCGACATGGGTAAAATGATAAACGCTTCGATTTTGATATTCCTTTGGTATAGCCATATTCAATCCGTCAGTTCGTAATGCCTTATTCGCTTCTTCTTTGGCTTTGCTCCAGACAGAGCGCTTTCAATCCGCCAGGATTTTCTTTGCGCCAATATGGTAATGCTCTATCTTAATAAGCGGTTCCCAGCCCAGGCGCACAGGGTCCTGAATGGGATGGATGTTCGGTTCCGTGGCGCAATCATAAACAACGTAAAGCCAGTAATCCTTTTTCAGCCTCTCGGCGGTTTTATATTCGTTTGTGGTCAGCGCTACTTCGCCAACGGCTGAACGCCCCTTGACCTCGATAAACCGAACTTCAATGGCCGTCTGCGGATCTTCGGGGTGCGGCTTGCGTGAAATAAGATCAAAGCCTCTGTTTTCCTTTTCAACACTCGTTGCATTCCAGCCGCGTGCCTGTTCAAATTCAATGGCCTTTTGGATGGCGATCTTTTCAATTTCGTCATCACGCACCATGGCCTCAATCTCCGGCGATTTGCGTTCAGGGTGCGGCAACACCCAGGCCCGGCCATGATGGCGGATATCAGTGATCGTGCAGTTTCTTTCCTGCTGGAGTTCTTCGCGTCTGCGTTCTAGTCGTCCGCTTAACTCAAACAGGCGGTCTTCGGTGGTTTTTATGTTGGCCGCAAGGGGCTGGCTGGTATCCCCGTTTTGCTGCGCTTCCAGCAATTCCGCCATGCGCAGGTTCTGGCGGTTGATCAGTTCATTAAGGCTGATTTCCATGTGGCGGGAAATAATTTCGGTTTCCTTTTCCCGTTGCATGCGCACTTCATCAAGGAGCGGATTCAGTGCTTTTTGAATCAGTGTGTTTTCAACCGCGTCTCTTTTCGGCAGGGCGGTATCATCCGGGATTTCATGTGTTCCTTCTGCCGGTGATAAATCAAGAAAGATGGTTGGCTGACGTATACTCATGATGCCGGTCATATCCGTTTCGACGACAAAGAGCTTCTCGTGCAAAGCATTGCCCCGTCCATCACGAATCGACGCCGAAAAAACATCCAGCCGATACGGGTTTTGCTGATGCAGATCATAAAATACTGAACCTTGTTTTAAATCATGCTGAACTCTTTCCGTGATGTCTTCACGTACACATTCAAATAGCGGGTGTCCGGGCGTCACCCATTCAAATGTCGGATCTGTGGTCAGCAATTGCTTATCAAAAACGATCTGTTTGTATTCTTTCCCCAGTTTGCCGCAGCGCGGCTCCAGTTGTTCGCCGATCTGCCAGAGGTTTCTTGGAATGCGTCCAACGCGGTATACGTGTTTGTCCTTCGCAATCTCTTTGGGGTGGATTCCGGCATGCGGCGCCGCACTGGTAAAGAAATCTTCAATCACTTCCGGCACAAGACGCCGTTCTTTGGCCTCTGCGGATTTGCCGACAATCGCGGAAAGGTTCAATTCTTTCTTGGCAAGCCCTTCCAGGGTTGAATTGGTAATCTGCTTGAAGCGGTTTGTGTCTATGTCATGGATAATCCGGTTTTTGATGACATCTTCCGTCAGGTTATGGGCATACATATCCCGCAGCATGCGTTCCAGCATGTTTGCCGGAAATACGTCACCCAATACATTGAATATTTTTCCCGTCCGCTGCGGATCAAGATCATCTTCAATCTTCTGCATCCGCTCGAACAGTTTTTGCAGCACACGGCCTTCACGGGTATTGGTGGTGACAAAGTTAAAGATGAGACAATCCTTTTCCTGTCCGTAACGGTGGATGCGTCCCATGCGCTGTTCAAGACGCACCGGGTTCCACGGAATGTCATAATTGATCATGAACCAGCAGAATTGAAGGTTGATGCCTTCTCCGGCGGCTTCGGTGGCAACCAGCACCTGGCATTCTTCTTTGAACTCCCGTTCGGCATAAATTCTTGTGCCGGGTGTGTCCCTGTCGCCGATTTTCATCCCGCCGTGGATCTGGGTGACTTCAAGCTTCCAGTCCCGCAGTCTTGCGACCAGAAAATCAAGGGTGTCCTTGTGTTCTGTGAAGATCAGGAGTTTCATCTTGGAATCTTTAAAGATACCCTGATCGGTTAATACTTCTTTGAGTTTGACCAATTTGGATTCGATCTCCCGCTTTTCAAGCTCTTTGGCCTGTTCTATCAGTTTGCCAAGTTGCAGGATTTCTTCTCTGAGGGCTGCGGGATCGACGGATGCGACAACGTCTTCGAGTTGTGAAATGATTTCCTGCTGCTCTTCTTCCGGCAGGTCTTCAAAATCTTCCGGCAATTTGCGGTTGATCTGTTCCTGACGATACCCTTCAGGATCGGCAAGAATGCGTTCGCGCTTTTCCTTCATCCGCTCCAGACTGCGGCGCACGGCGTACAGGCTGGAGGCAAACCGCCGCTGAAGCATGGCCATCGTAAAGCCAAGAGCGCGGCCACGAGCTGAATCATCGGCGGCGGCTTTAATGGATTGGTCTTCGACATACCGCGTCAAAGCATCGTAGAAGTCCCATTCATCGGCATCAATTTGAAATTCCGAGGTCTGCACTTTGCGTTTGGTGAAAAGCATCCTAACCTGGCCCGTGTCAGGATCAGGAAAGGTGACAAGGGCTTCTTTGATGCGCCGCAAGTAAAATGGCGCTTCATGGCGCAGCATTGCTTCTTCAAGGCTTTTAATATCGCCATAAACATCTTTGTCCAGCAGTTCCAGAAACAGACAGAAGTTTGCCGGATCACCCTTATGCGGTGTTGCGGTCATCAGCAAATAGTGATCAGTCATCTGTGAAAGGGATTCACCCAGTTGATAGGCCAGGGTTTTTTTGTCCGAACTGTAAGCGCTCATTTTATGCGCTTCGTCAACGATAATCAAATCCCATTGGCTGCGCAGCAGGCTGTCTTTCGCATCTTCTATGCGCGAAACCCAGGAGATGGACGTAATAACCTGATGTCGGTCCTGCCAGGGGTTTGATCCATAGTTGGCGCGAAGAACGTCGCCTTTGATCACTTCAAATTGTTCGCGGAATTTATCTTTTAGTTCACGCTGCCACTGGAATGAAAGATTGGCCGGGGTAACAATCAAAATGCGTTTAACAAGACCGCGGATTTTGAGTTCTTTAATCAACAGCCCCGCCATAATGGTTTTTCCTGCTCCAGGGTCATCGGCAAGCAAAAAACGGATACGTGGCAGTTTCAAAAAGTAATCATAGACGGCTTCGAGCTGATGAGGTAGCGGGTCAACACGCGCAATGGATAGAGAAAAGTAGGGGTCGTATTCATAGGCAAGACCAAGCCGCAGGGCTTCAACGCCAAGTCGAAATTTAGAGGCATCACCGTCAAAAGGTTCCTTTTCAGGTGTTGCTTCAAGTTTTGCAAGTTGTTCTATGTTGAGAATTGGCTCATAGACTTTCTGGCTCTTGAGGCCTTTGCCAATCAGTTTGACTGAATCCCCCATTGGAACAGATGTGATGATCTGGACAGGTTCAGGAAATATCGGACCTCGGATTATAATATTCGGTTTTAATTGATCAATCAGCATGAGAATCATCCATTTCTGTCAATGCACAGATGCATGTACGGTCATTTGTGAACTAACTATGAGCTGGCCTTGTTGCCTATGATTTGGTTTGTCCGACGACATTCCCGCCCTGTTTATTTCCCTTTATCTCCCTTCATCTTGGCCACAAGTCGCCTGCCCTTGTCGGTAAGACGGTACTTTTGCAGACGACTGATGGGGTTATCTGGAATAGTGTATTCAATTAGACTTTCATCCATCAGTCTCTTTATGTCCCTTTTCAAATATCCTGTTTTAGATTTGAGTCCAAGTTCCGACAACAATTCCCTTGCCGATGCCTCTGAGCGTGACAGAATAAAAAGTATTCTTTCTGACTGGGCCTGCGACCGGGCCCCTGACTGGGCCTTCAACTGGGCCCCAACCTGGGCCTCTTGGGCCTTTTCCGCCTTGCGGAAATGGACGGACAATCCGCCGAACTGTTCGCGAAATTCCGGTTCGGGCAGCCCGGCCTTTTTGCATTCGTCCACAATCTTGATGGTGCCTCGTCCCCAGGCTTCAATCATTCCCGCTTTGAAAAAGACGTCGGCCAACAGCTCGTTGCGCGGACGGGACAAATGCCACTTCTTTAAATCGGCCACACCGATGCCGGGCGGCAGACCGCCTTCATTCCAGAGATTGAGGCTTTCCGGATCAATCCGAAGTTGGGTGTGCGCTCCCATGTAGTTGCGGTGAATCACGGCGTTGATGATCGCTTCGCGCAGGGCCTCTTCCGGATATTCCATATTGTCTTTGCGGTAAATGCCTTCATATGTGATGTTGGAAAGCAGATATTTGATCCGCAGGATTTCAATGGCCTTGTCCACCTGATCAAAGATATTGCCCTCAATGTCATCCGTGCTGATCAGATCGGTGGCGCTGACAAATTTGCCGATCTTGATGTAGGCGGTGATGTAAAACTGCTTCGGGTTTTTCCCGAAAAGCAAAACGGCTGCGCGACGCAATTTGCCCTTATCCAGAAGGTTTA
>JAGPFK010000270.1 GCA_018056585.1 Clostridia bacterium
GATACAGTCTTCCCGACGCGCCGCACAAAGGCAGCGGTCTACAGCCCATCGGAGATTGACCGCTGTCGGCCGCGTTGCCAATAATCGGTTCCCTGCTTCTTCCAGATCACTAAAAAAAGCAGACACCGATTGGCGATTGGCCCGAACAGCCGACAAATAAAGGCCATAGGCAGCCGTTGCGCCGATGAGTCCCGCTCCCCGTATATGCATGTCACGAATGGCTGCAACCACATCATCAACTGTTTTCAGCGATTCGATAACAAGCCGGTATGGCAGATAACGCTGATCGATAATGTAGACCAATCCCGCTTCTTTGGGATCCGGCCAGATGGTACGGTAAGGCTTCCCATCAATATTCATCTGATTCCTCCATTGATCATATCTGCGGCCGATCGGGATGCAGCATGGTAGCAATCACACGATCCAGCACCGAATCATCCCAGATCTTTCTCCAGTCCTCGCGTAAAACAAGTTTTTGACCCAATTGAATAGCGGTTTGACAGGCGTCAGAAACCGGTGTATCACCCAAAAGTCCCAAAAAATTGGCACTCAGATTATAAATATGGCCCGTTAAAAATGAGATCGCCGCTTGTCTGTCAATGCCCCGCAGCACCGCCTGATCAACTGTTTCCGCCATGGCATGAAGGCATGTCGCACCCAGCAGTTCAACCAGTGTTGGCTCGAGAAAAGCAATGTCCCTGACACCCATCGTATAGATCTGCTCGACCGGTGAAAACATAGCTCTGCATACAACTTGACAGGACTCGAACAAAGCCTCGTCGCCCTGGATCCTGGCCATGACCAGATCCTGCTTCCCCCCGGCTCCCCCAAAATAATCCTTTCGGGCTTCCGGCGTATCCTGATCTATAAAATAAGAGGGATGGCAGGGATGGACAACAACAAATAAGCAATCATCCCGCCGTGCCAATTCACCTGCCACGGCAGCCGCCGGATCGAGGATAATCAGCCCTGAGCCTGGCTTCATTATTCTGACAACATCCTGCGAAACTGATCGGATCAGCCGATCCGGCACAGCCAGGATTGTAAAATCGGATGTGGGGATTGCTTCCTCAGAGAGGCTCGGAGTGAAGCCGCGTTCACGAATTTTTGAAATTCCTTCATCTCCCTGTTCAACCAGGTACACACAAAATAAATCCGGTCTTTTCAATAAATTTTCGCTGCATCGTGACCCCATTTTACCGGCGGCACCGACCACCGTTACTGTGAATGGTTTCATCTTAATCCTCCGTTTCTTTATCTTTTAAACAAAACGAATCAAGAGCTTTTCCTAAAAGTCGCATGGCTTTGGTTACACAGTGATGCGGACAAGCGAGGCTCATGCGTGTAAAACAAGGCGCACCGTAATGGCTGCCGGCATCGACATCAAGGAAAGCCTTTTCATTGAGAAAGGACATCAGATCCGCTTCACGACGCGTGCGATTGCGCCAATCCATCCATAACATATAACCGCCCTCACCCCCATAAACGGGTACATCCGGCAATCGGTCAGAAAAAAAGCGCCGTACCTCATCCATATTCTGTCGGATCACGCGATTGGAAGCTTGGACCCAGCAAAAACCTTCCGGAGAATAAGCCGCCAGCAAACATTCATAAGCAACCGGGTCCATGCTCCCGTAATGTTCCCTCGTCCGGCGATCAGAAAACGCTTCGCAAAGCGCCTTGTTTGGGATCAGCATATTGGCGTGATTCATTCCCGTCGTTCCAAAAGCCTTACCCAGTGATGTCGCCACAATGCCATGATCCGAAGCCTGAGGAATGGAAAGATAAGAAGGGCTCATCTCTTTTTGGCTGTTCTCCGCGAAGATCTCATCAGAAAACACGTAAATGTGATAACGGCATGAAAGCTCAGCCAGTTTGGTCAGTTCTTCCCTGTTCCAGATCTGCCCTGTTGGATTATGCGGATTACAGAAAACAAACAAGTGTGTATCCGAACGGGCCATTGCCTTTTCTATCGCGTCAAAATCCATAAAGTAGCGGTTATTTTTCAGAATTAAAGGGCAGTGGACTGTTCCGCGGTTTAACCGCTCCGCCGCCTGTTCATAGCGGTTGTAAACCGGTGGAGTCACGATGATGTTTTCATTTTCCTTTGTAAACAGACGAATGGCAACAGCCACTGAATGAATGGTCCCAAGTGTTGGCACAATCCAATCTGATTCGATTTTTATATTTCTTACATTCTTCATCCAGTCAATAACTGCTTCCTGGTAAGCCCGATCCATGATTGTGAAGCCGAACCGGCCGTTTTCTGCCATTTTGATCACCGCTTCCCGGATAACGGGAGCCGTCGGATACAAAGGCTCGGCGGCATTGAACGAAACCATTCCGGCTTGTCGGACAGAGGGCGGCATCAGGGCATAAGCCAAACTGGATTCGTTTTGACGCACAACCGTTTCAAAATCATACAAGTGGTCGTATTGCCCTTTTTTTGCTTCATCCCAGGATCTTTTCTGTATTGGACTCATTTTTCACACTCCATTGCCAGGACTGGACCGGTTTTCCGGTATCAGCCTCGGTTGTCATCACCGGCCGGCAAGTAAACAAACCATCGAAACTGTCTGGATTAGGCGGCTGTATGGCGCCGGACGCCACTTTCTCAAATTCATCAGTCAGATCCCACCCCATCTGTTCCTTCACCAGCCTCAGAAAATCTTTAGTCGTCCCAGGCCGGCCATTTCGGGCATACCGATCAAGCGTCCGTGCGATCTCATCGATGCTTTTTTTACCGCCACTTTCTTTTTTGATGCGCGCATCGAGGTCCGCTAGGAAGAAAAATCCGCGTCCATACGGGATGCGCTGGGCTCTGCGATCTGTCCAGCTCTGTGCAGCCGCTTCCATATTGGATAAATGGCGGACTGGGTTGGTATAATACTGGTCTGTTCGCTTCTGAATCTGGCAGAGCGTTTCCCCAAGCGTGGCCAGATTGAATCGGAGAGGCAGCATGACACTGTAATATTCCGTCAGCCCCTCGGTATACCAGGTTCCGCTCCCATAGGGTTCATCTTCGAGTTGGGTCCAATTGTGAATCATCTCATGAGCCAGCATGTTTTTAAGACTCAAAAGCGTGGGCTGCATCGCATCGCTGTAGCCAAACAGATAAGATCGGGGCAATGCGGTGCCGCCACCACTGATTTCAAATGGATCTTTTCTGACAAAAACGCGGTATTGTTTGTTGTCGTCCTCGAAAAACCGGGTCAACGCCTGAAACAAGCGCATTGAA
>JAGPFK010000271.1 GCA_018056585.1 Clostridia bacterium
GCATCCTGATTTCTCCTGCAGGTATGGTTGACAGATGAGCATTTCTGTACGATAATAAGGTTCGCATTTATGGAGGGGTTACGATGTTGATTGATGTACAATCTTTAACACGTGGACAAGCAACCTTCATGGATCTGGATCTGACGATGGCGTCCGGTGATGTGCCCGTATCCTACCAAGGCAACGCACTATCTGGACGAACGACGTTTAAGGGGAGGCTGGTCGCGGGAAAAGAAGGGGTTTTTACCCTGGAGGGGGTTCTTTCAGCTGCTTTAGAAGGCCCTTGTTCCCGTTGCTTAAAGCAGGTTCGGCGTGTCTTAACGATCAGGGTCAGGGAAACTTTTCGGCCGGGTGTGGAACAGGGTGCCCATGCATCAGATGGCAGTTACCAGTACCGTGGCTTTATGATCGATTTAATACCGGCGCTGCGGGATGATCTGGTTTTGGCCATGCCCATTCAACTGTTGTGTCGCCCCGATTGTAAAGGCCTTTGCCCGGATTGCGGCGCTGATCTGAATGAAACGACTTGTCATTGTGCTGAATTGAGAGTTTTAAGCGAATCTCCCTTCAGCAAATTAAAAGAATGGCTGTAGCAAACGGTTATTTGCTGCAGTTTTGCGGAGGTATGAAAAATGGCAAACCCGAAAAGAAAATGGTCTAAAGCCAGGACCGCCCGTGCCCGCTCAAATTGGAAACTCAGTGCTCCGAAACTGGTCAAATGCCCGCGGTGTTCAGAATTGAAAATGCCGCACAAGGTGTGCCTATCCTGTGGCTTTTATGACGGCCAAAAGGTTATGGATATAAAAGTCAAGAAAGCATAACGCCCAATCGGAGGACCACGTTGAGAGGGATGCAGCGGGGATGAGGACATGCTCGCTGCTTTTTGTTGTTTTGGAAAGGAGGCATCAGCTTGAGCAAAAAAACAGAACACCGGATCAAAGCGGTTGAACCCATGAGCATCGCGGCCGAGCTCGGCTTGCAAGCCGGCGATTTTTTACTTGCTCTGGATGATGCCCCCCTGATTGATATTTTTGATTATCAATGGCGCCAGCTCAAACAGACGGTGTCGATGACTGTCCGGAAACAAGGAAAAATCATCGAATACGACATCGAAAAAGAAGAGGATGAAGACCTGGGGCTTTTGTTTGACAGCCCGCTGATGCAGGACTGTGATTCATGCGAGAATCATTGC
Source organism: Clostridia bacterium (assembly GCA_018056585.1). Classification (GTDB taxonomy): domain Bacteria; phylum Bacillota; class Clostridia; order Saccharofermentanales; family UBA5734; genus JAAYBY01. The sequence goes on from JAGPFK010000271.1 coordinate 1,193, forward strand.
GTCTTTTGCTTTGTCGATCAATTGCCGGAAGGTCTTCGGCAGACCCTTTATTTCAAAGATGATGACCTGCGCCTGTCTTTCCTCCATGGCAATTACGCAACCCTGACGAACCTTTCGGATGAAGCGCTGGACCGGCTGATTGGCTATCGCTTTTCTCCGATGAATGTTTCCGTGCATACCACCAACCCGACGTTGCGGCAAAAGATGATGCGCCATCCCCGCGCCGGCCGGATCATGGAACAGCTCAAACGCATAGCCTCAGCCGGCCTCTCCATCAATTGCCAGATTGTTCTTTGCCCTGACTTTAATGATGGAGCGGAACTTGACCGGACGCTGTCCGATCTGATCTCGCTTTATCCTTCTGTTTCAAGCATTGCCATCGTACCGGTCGGCCTGACCCGTTATCGAAAAGAAAATGGCCTGACGCCATTGAGATCTTTTACAGAAGCAGAATCCGCTTTTATCATCAGGACTGTGCATGCTCTTCAGCAGCGCTGCCTGAGCCGGTATGGGACACGGTTGGTCTATGTTTCGGATGAATTTTACCTTCAGGCCAAACACCCTTTCCCAGACCCGGATGCCTATGAAGATTATCCCCAGCTGGAAAACGGCGTCGGATTGTCTTCGCTGTTTCTATCCGAATTGAGGGCGGCGCTGGCCGATTCGTCGATCAGATCGGAAAAGCCGGTTCTGGAAGCAGGACCTGCTCTCCGCGAAACCGATCCATCTGTCTTTATTGCAACAGGAACGGCTGCTGCGCCTTTGATTGAGCCATTTTGCACTCAGCTTCAGCAAAGAGCAAATGCGCGCGTTCAGGTCAAAGCCGTCGAAAATCACTTTTTCGGTCAAGGCGTGACCGTGGCCGGATTGCTGACCGGACGCGACCTGATGGACCAGCTTGGGCCGATTATAGAATCGGAACGCCAACGGGGCTTTCAACCCCTTCTGGTTTTACCTTCCTGTCTGCTAAAAGCCGATGAGCCCATTTTTTTGGATGATCTGACACTGTGGGAACTCAGCAGTCGGCTGGCTGTTCCCATTTGGATCAGCAAGCCTGATGGGTCGGCTTTGATCGGTCTGATGGACCGGATCCGCGAGAGGGGGTTGCCGGATGAGTAAACCCATTGTGGCTATTGTGGGCCGTCCAAATGTCGGCAAATCCACATTATTCAATTATCTTTCCGGGGAACGCATCTCAATTGTCGACAGCACGCCCGGCATCACGCGTGACCGCATTTATGCGGAATCAGAATGGCGCGGGCGAACATTTTCGCTCATTGACACGGGCGGGCTGGAGCCTCGTTCAGATGATCCGTTGTTGGTTCAGATGCAAAACCAGGTTCAGATTGCCATAAAAACGGCTGATGTGATTCTCTTTATGGTGGATCGAACAACCGGTCCAACGGCCAGTGATGAAGATGTTGCGGATCTGTTGAGGCGATCAGGCAAACCGGTCTTGCTTGTGGTGAACAAAGTCGATCAGATTGGTGAACTGCCTTCAGATGTTTATGCCTTTTATTCATTGGGTCTGGGCGAGCTTTACCCGATTTCTGCTGAACATCGCCTGGGCGTCGGCGAACTGCTTGATGCCCTTTATGCATTTTTTCCACCGGAAGATTCAGAAGATGAGATTCATGATCGCATTCGCGTGGCCGTCATCGGCAAGCCCAATGTCGGGAAATCATCTCTGGTCAATGCGATGTTGGGTGAGCAGCGCCTGATTGTTACGGATAAACCGGGAACGACGCGTGATGCAGTCGACACAGACCTTGATCATGAATTGGGCCGCTACACGCTGATTGACACGGCCGGGTTGCGGAAGAAAAGCCGAATCGATACAGCCGTGGAAAAATACAGCATGATTCGTGCTTTGGCTGCGATCGACCGGTCCGATGTCTGCCTGATTATGATTGACGCGACTGAAGGCATAACGGAGCAGGATACGAAAGTGGCAGGCTTTGCGCACAACAAAGGAAAAGCGTCTATCTTTGTCGTGAATAAATGGGATCTGGTCGAAAAAACAGCCGGATCAGCTGAAAAA
>JAGPFK010000272.1 GCA_018056585.1 Clostridia bacterium
TCCGTTTATTTCAAATCATGGTGGTTTAGAGGGGGAGCAAGCCATGACCAAGCTGAACGACCTGATCTGTCGTGTGTGGACCAAAGAACTGGAAAATCGACCTGATTTAACGGTTTATGATTTGTTCTCATGGGAAAAGCGAGATGTTGTGATTATCGATCACAAGACAGGCCGCCATCTGACCGACATGAAGAATCTGGAGTTTCCTGCGCATTATTCTCAAAATGCCTGTGATATCATTGGTTCCAAATATTTCAGGAAAGCTGGCGTTCCGACACCCGAGGGAACGGAGACCAGTATGAGGCAGGTTGCACATCGCCTGGTTCAATTCTGGGTTTCTGCTTTGATTGATGAAGGCCTGGTCGACGAAAGCAAACGACAGGTTTTATACGATGAACTGGTTTATGCGCTTCTCAATCAAATGTTTGCTCCCAATTCGCCGCAATGGTTCAATACCGGCTTGAAACAAAGCTATGGGATTACCGGCGGGCGTAACGGTTATTTTTATTATGATGAGAAGACAGGCCAGGTTGTGGAATCAGAAGACGATTATACACGTACGCTGGCATCGGCTTGCTTTATTTTATCAATAGAAGACAAGCTGTTAGGTCCGCATTCCATCTCGGACACTTATGTGACCGAAACCCGTCTTTTCAAAGGGGGTTCGGGCACGGGCACAAATTATTCTGTTATCAGGGCTGAAGGAGAACGTCTTTCCGGCGGTGGAGCCTCATCCGGCTTAATGAGCTTTCTTAAAGGGCTGGATCGCAACGCGGGTGCCATTAAATCCGGCGGGACAACCCGGCGGGCCGCAAAAATGTGCATTTTAGATATCGATCACCCGGAGATCGAGTCTTTTGTTCTTTGGAAAGCGCGCGAGGAAGAAAAGGTCAGGGCATTGGCTAAAATGGGTTATGACGCGGATATTGATGGTGAGGCCTATCAAACTGTATCCGGGCAGAATTGCAATAACTCGGTTCGGCTGCCAAACGATTTTATGAAAAAGGTGGAAGCACTCGATCAGGAGCCAGATGCCACCCTATTGCTGACGGGACGGAAAGATGATCGGGTCAATCGGGAAGTGCGGATTGATCACCTCTGGCAGATCTTTAACGAAGCCGCCTGGAAATGTGCGGATCCTGCGCCTCAATTTGATGATACGTTTAATGAATGGCATACATGCCCGGCAGGGGAGGACGGCGAGACAGGTGCCAGGCATAACCGCATCAACGCAACGAATCCATGCGGAGAGTATGCTTTCCTGGATGATACAAGCTGCAATTTGGCCTCAATCAATGTTTTACGTTTTTATGACACTGATTCGCAAACATTTGATCTTGCTGGTTACCGCCATCTGATTATGTTGGCGCAACTGGTGCTTGAAGCTTCGATTCACTGGGGCCATTTTCCAACACAAGACATTGCGCGAAAGACTTATTTATTTAGAGCAGCCGGCCTCGGGATCGCAAACCTGGCCTCACTTTTAATGGCGCTCGCCTTGCCCTATGACTCCGAAGATGCAAGAGTGGTGGCGGCGGCTCTGGTCGGCATCTTAACTGGTCGAAGTTACGCTGTTTCGGCATTAATGGCTGAAAAAGCAGGTCCCTTTCCCAGGTTTGAACAGAACCGGCAACCCATGATGCGCGTCATCCGGAATCATGCCCGCGTCGCCGGTGCTCGTGAAGACGAATTAGAAGGGTTGACTTGCACACCGCTTTTTGTTGATCATAATCGGTTGATCTCCCTGGGCTTGTCTGACTGGTCTGAACAGCTGAAATCAGATTGGCGGGAAGCCTGCGAGTCAGGCGAAAAGCATGGTTACCGCAATGCCCAGGTCACTGTTCTGGCCCCAACAGGCACCATTTCTTTTGCAATGGATTGCGCATCAACCAGTATCGAACCTTTTTTTTCACATGTTGTGTACAAAAAACTATCCGGCGGTGGCTATATGAAGCTGGCAAACCCAATGATCGGTGTGGCTTTGCGTCGATTAGGCTATACAGATGCTCAGATTTCGGCCATCACGGATTATGTCACGCGTGAGGAAGAAGGAAAGCTGGTGGATGGCAAGATAGAGGGAGCGCCCGGCCTTAAAGAAGAGCATCTGGCTGTTTTTGATACAGCCAGCAAGTGTGGCACGGGCCAGCGCTATATTCATTACCGTGGTCATGTTTTGATGGTTGCGGCGTTGTCTCCCTTACTTTCCGGGGCCATTTCAAAGACAGTCAATTTGCCGAATGAAGCAACGATCGACGATTTTAAGGCCGTGGTACTGGAGTCCTGGCGTTTAGGTGTTAAGGGCATTACTTTATATCGGGACGGATCCAAGTTTGCCCAGCCGCTGAACATTCGCCTGGATGGCAGTGAGACAGAGTTTGATCTTGAGAAGTTAACTTATCCTGCCTTGCTGGACTACGCAAAAAAAGCTCAAAAAAAGATTTCTGAGCTGGAAGAGGAATTATCTGAACGCCGCTACTCTTATCGTGAAAAGCCTGTGGGCATCCGCTCCGGACATACGCATCCGGCTCAGATCGGTGATGTGAAGATCTATACGACGGTGAACCGAAATGACAGAGGCGAAATCACAGAAATCTATATCACAACGGACCGCGAAGGAACCCTGATCATGGGACTTTTGAATTCACTGTCCAAAACGATTTCTGTTATGCTTCAGTATCATATCCCGCCGCAGAATATTTCCAAGATGCTTCGTGGACAAAAGTACGAACCCTATGGTTTTGTCACGCGGCACCCTTACATTAAATACTGTACCTCTATCTCTGATTTGATCAGCAAGATTATTGATATCGAACTGGGTGATTTCAGCCGGTGCCAGATTATGCCGGACGATTCAGACAAAACGGCTTTCGCCCGGGAGAAAGATCCTGAATACGCGACAGGAAGCCGATTGACTGAACCGCCCATTCATGAAAAGGCACGCGAAGCGGCTCTCAAGGGCGAACGATTGCGTGATGGGTCGGTTTGCCCGAATTGTTCCAGTACGCGGATGGTCCTGAATGGAACCTGTAAAGTTTGCCTGGATTGCGGCACCACAACAGGCTGTTCCTGATAGCCGGCAAAACGGAACGAAAAGAGGAGGAGTCGATGACACAGCAGCAAAGATCAGGCCTGGTTCATCTTTATTGCGGGGATGGCAAAGGGAAAACCACAGCAGCTGTTGGATTAATTGTCCGCGCGCTGGGGCAGGGCTTTCGGGTTATGATGGT
>JAGPFK010000273.1 GCA_018056585.1 Clostridia bacterium
CACAACAGCCAGCAAAAGTTCGAAGTTCCGATCAATGCTGAATGCTGAACGCGGCAGGATAATGGAGAAATTAAGGTTTCCGAGATCGTGGTAAACAGCGCCGCCACCCGTGCTGCGCCTTGCAAGTCGGCCGCCGTCTGCCTCGAGTCGGCCTGTGTTGCACTCGGCCCAGGCATTTTGATTACGGCCGATGACCACGGTGTTGTCGTTTTGCCACAAATAAAGAACAGCGTTCAAAAGACCTTGTTCAACCCGCTCCATCAGAAGCGACTCAAGAGCGAGGTTAAACCAGGGATTATAGTCATTCGACGAAACAAGCAGCGCACGCGGCATAAGGCTGCGCCTCCTATCCTGATTGCAATTCAATCAAACAAGCAAAACATGGGCTTGATGAGCCGCTTTTTGATATTCTTCCGGTAAATCCTGATCGCAGACTAAGGCATAGAGATTTTGCAGCTTGGCAAAAGTATATGGCATGCTGCTGTTTAATTTGCTGTGATCCATTAAAACAACCGTTTGACGAGCCTTTCGAATAACGAGACGCTTCAGCTCCGCTTCAAAATAGTCACCGCAGCTGAATCCGTTTTGCAATGAAAAAGCGCTTGATGCAATAAAGGCCAGCTCGATATTGAGTGTCTTAACATACTCCGTGGCGTTAAAACCTGAAAGAGTCAGTGTTTCGCGATTGAGCTGACCACCGGTCAGGTTGATCCGGATGTTGGCATTTTTGACCAACTCGAGTGCGATATTGGGAGCCGGTGTCAGAACAAAAAGATTCTGATCCGGTATGCGCTGGGCAAAACACATACAGGTTGTGCCGGAATCGATATAGATCGAACGGCCTTCACTGAGGAGGCTCACCGCTTTGTCCGCGATAATCATTTTGGCGTCCGTGTTGGCGGCCTGGCGTTGTGTATAGGCTGCTTCCTTGATCATGGAGAGTTGAGCTAAAGATTTGGCTCCGCCTCGGATACGGATGATTCGCCCTTGTCTTTCCAAAAACTCAAGATCACGGCGCAGCGTCATACTCGAAACAGAGCGATACCGTTCCTCAAGTTCCTTGAACCGAACTTCCCCTCGGGACTGTATATATTGATCAATCGATTCCCGCCGTTCGGCAGTCATAGCTACCTCTTTTCTTTATGTGAAAATATGTGAATTTCGATCTGGAATAAATCATATCATAATGAATATGTAAAAACAATAGATCATCTCATACCTGGGAACAATGCTATCATACAGTGTTATCAGTACTTATTGTTGCTTGTAAGTTTAAAAAGACAGATGATTCAGCTTGTAGATTGTCTGAGACGACACGTAAACAAATTGTTAATTGAGTGAATATAATAAACATAATGCTGTTAACAAGTCACACTTCGCGTGTTATAATCAAACATGAGACATGATCAAGCAAGAAAAAGAGCCAGTCGTCCACACGGGCGGACGAGGAGGTTATGAATGAAAACAAAAGCAGTCAGACTTTATGGGAAACAAGATTTGCGACTTGAAGAATTTGAGCTGCCGTCTATCACGGATGGAGAAATCCTCGCGCGTATTTATTCAGACAGCATATGCATGTCGACTTACAAAGCAGTTATGCAAGGGCCGGATCACAAACGTGTACCAAAGAATGTTTCACAAAATCCGATCATCATCGGACATGAGTTTTGCGGCGAAATCATAGAGGTTGGCAGAAAATGGACTGATCAATTTAAGCCGGGTGATCGTTTTACCATCCAGACGGCACTGAACGATCCGGAAAATGTTTATGCGGCACCGGGTTATTCGTTTCCCTATATCGGAGGTGCCGCTACCTATGTCATTATTCCAGAGATTGTGATGAGGCACGGCTGTCTTTTGCACTATAAAGGCGACGCCTTTTATTTTGGTTCTTTGTCCGAACCGATGTCCTGTATTATAGGAGGCTTTAAAGTCAATTATCATACAGAACCGGGCTGTTATGATCATCTGATGGGGATTGTCGAGGGAGGCAACATGGCTTTGCTGGCCGGCGTTGGCCCTATGGGCCTCGGCGCGATTGATTTCGCGATTCATAATACGCGCCGTCCAAAGCTTCTGGTTGTGACCGATATTAACGAGACACGTCTCGAAAGAGCCTCCGAACTGTATTCACCGGAGGAAGCAGCCAGATGTGGTGTCACCCTTCACTATATCAATACATCCGGATTGGATGATGTATCGGGAAAGCTTCTTGAATTGAGCGGAGGCAGGGGCTACAACGATGTCTATGTTTATGCGCCGGTCGCATCGCTTGTCGAGCAGGCAGATCAGATTTTAGCCTATGACGGGTGCCTGAATTTTTTTGCAGGACCGTCAAACCCTGACTTTACCGCCAGATTTAATTTTTATAATGTTCATTACAATAACACGCATGTTACCGGCAACAGCGGCGGAACCAAAGAAGACATGACGGACGCGCTGGATCTGATGGGCCGCGGCATTGTCGACCCTTCTTCCATGATCACGCACATCGGCGGCCTTGACTGTGTTGTTGAAACAACCTTGAACTTGCCGGATATTCCGGGCGGCAAGAAGCTCATCTACACACAAATCAGTCTGCCGCTGACAGCTCTCTCGGATTTTGCAAAGTTGGGAGAGAAAGATCCGTTGTTCCGGCATCTGGCCGCTTTAGTTTCAGATCATCGCGGTCTTTGGAATGCAAAGGCTGAAGAGTATCTATTGGCACACGCCAAGCCGATCTGAGCTGCAAAGGAGAGCCATTCATGACCAGTTGGATTCAAAAAGGAAAGAGGTCAGCGGCCGCTGAGCTGGCGCCGGTGGTCAGGGCACTGAAAAGCTCTGATTACTCGGTTCGCGTTTCTTTTAGTGAAGAAGAAATCCCCCAAAAAAGCGATCAAAAGTCCATCATCCTGGATGGGACTTCGTTTGATTCAATCGAATCCGTTTATGTAAAACTCAAATCATGTTTAGATCAAACGCCTGTTCCGTTTACACTGAATGTAACCGGATTGGGCCGATTTGATGTAAAAAGCGTTTCTACGGAACAGCAAGAAAAACGGATGGGCGGCCGTATTTGCCTGGTGACCGGAGCAGCTCAGGGATTTGGCGAAGGCATCGCAAGGGAGCTGGCGGAAGCCGGCGCGACCGTCGTGGTTGCCGATATAAATGAACCATTGGCCCAATCTGTCTCGGAGTCGCTTAATGAGCAGTATGGGCCCGGTACAGCAT
>JAGPFK010000274.1 GCA_018056585.1 Clostridia bacterium
GTTTTATCTTCTTCTAATTCTTCTAAAGACTCCATTTCTTCAAGGCATCTTTGCGCCTGATGCAAAGAAACTTCAAAATCACCTGCCTCGCCCTCCGCATGATCTGAAAGCAGCAAAGATAGACAGGACGGCTCTTTTGTCAACAGCAGATCTGGTACGGGCAAGCTGATCGGTAGCATAAGTGTCTCCCCTTTCAGGATGAAACCGGGGACAGCAAAGACAGCAGTTCAGATGCGTCCTCAGGCTTCATTTGCATCAATATCTGTGACAGCCTACCATGATCCATATGCGACAGGATGGCAACCAATTCATTTTTATCCTGATAGGCTTGTAAAATGGCTGCAGCACTCGCGGGATCCATGGCTTCATAAATTTTAACCAGCTGTTCCAAAGTTTGTTTCCGGCCGGAAAGCTCGGCTTCTTTTTGAGAAATTTCTTCTTCACGTTGTGTTAAGGCTGATTTTTGTTGTTCAACCTTCTCTTTTTCACGTTTCAGTTCCTGTTGCTCCTGAAGTATAGCGGCTTCTTTCTGGGCTAAGTCTGTTTGACCGGCGAGAATCGCTTCCTTTTGCTGCTGGATCCATTGGATTTGCTCCTCGTCCAATTTGAACCAGCAGATCATTTTGTTTTTAACGCCGCCTATATTGAACCAAAAAAGTAAAACAAAGAGACAATCAAGCGCGAGAACAAAAAGCAAACCGCTGATCAAGCCGGCGGCAAAACCCGCCTTTTTCTTCTCTTTATTTTTGATCTTGTCGGGCACAACACTTTGCGGTTCTATTCGGTTATTCTTCATGTCCATGAACCTCCACGGCCTGACATGAGCTCCTTGCTGCCGGACAGCCAGGATTCCAGCTCTTTTTCATCCTGGCGCTTGAGATCGTACTGGTAACGTGCATACTGACGATCCTGCAATATTTCAAGGGAACGGATGGATTGACGCACTTTTAGCAAACGTTTCTGGCATTGGAATCGCTCCCATTCAATTTTTCGCTTTTGCTTATCAAGAGCCGCAGCTTGTTTTTCTAATTCAGCGAAGCCCTGTAAAACCATAGGCAGTTCGTAGGAAGGAATACCCCGATGAAGCGTCATCTTTAAGTTTTCCTGCTCGGCTTGCAGCTGCTGCTTTATTTTTTGAACCTGCGCCTCAAGAGTAGACAAGCGAAGCTCAATGTTCATTTGTTCGCTTTTAAGCTGTTTTTCTTCGCTTTTTTTAATTTTCAACAGGGAACGTAAACTGAATGAGAACTTTTTCATGAAACACCGCCTCCAATCTGCTCCATCAGGCGAAGTGTTTCCGGAAACGAATCTGCTTCATCAATTTTTTGCTGTAAAAATTTGTTAATGGCCGGGCGCCAGAAAATAGCCTCGTCCAGTTCCGGATCCGTCCCTTTTTTATAAGCGCCGATTTGAATGATATCCTGCGCTTCATGATAAAGACTCATGAAGCGTCTGATCCGGGACGCCTGCTGCCATTGTTTTTCAGTGACCAGATCACTCATGCTTCGGCTGATACTGGAAAGAACATCGATGGCCGGATAATGCCCCTGATTGGCCAATGTACGGGATAAAACAATATGGCCATCCAGGATGCCGCGAACCGTGTCAGCCACGGGCTCATTGAGATCATCTCCATCAACCAGAACGGTGTAGAGGCCGGTGATGGAGCCTTCATCGGCATTACCGGAACGCTCCAGCAGGCGCGGCAGCGCTTCGTACACGGAAGGAGTGTAGCCGCGCGCCACAGGGGGCTCGCCCACAGCCATGCCGATCTCCCGCTGAGCCATGGCAAACCGGGTTAACGAATCCATTAAAAGCAAAACATGAAGTCCCTGACGTCGAAAAGATTCGGCGATGGCCGTGCTCAGCAAAGCTGATTTTTGGCGGATCATGGCCGGCTGATCGGAAGTCGCCACGACAACAACAGATTTTTTCAATCCTTCTTCTCTTAAGTCCTTTTCGATGAATTCGCGAACTTCACGGCCTCGTTCACCAACAAGCGATATCACGTTGATATCCGATGCCGCGTTGCGGGCGATCATTCCCAATAATGTGCTTTTGCCAACACCGCTTCCGGCAAAAATGCCCAGGCGCTGGCCACGGCCGCAGGTCAGCAACCCATCGATGGCTCTGATTCCAAGCGGCAATATCTCACTGATGCGCTGTCTGGTGAGCGGATTAGGCGGCTGATTGTCCAGCGCACAGCTTCCCTCTGTCTGAAGGGGGCCGAGTCCGTCCATGGGACGGCCAAGCCCATCGAGAATACGACCACATAATTTTTGTCCAATGGGAACATGTAAGCCATGCCCCAATGCCTCAACCCGGCAACCGGCCTGAATGCCGGAAAGACGACCAAATGGCATCAGAATGATCTTATGTTCTCTAAAGCCGACCGCTTCAGCCAGAACAGGTTCACCGCCATCCTGCGGCTCTATGCGGCACAGATCGCCGACGCGGCAGAGCGGACCAGCGGACTCAACAGACAAGCCAACGACTTGTTCAACACGGCCGCTCAAAAGAAAAGGATCGACCTCGTTCAACTGCTCGATGAGCCGGGCTGTTTTTTCTAAGATCATCGTGACTCTTCCTCCAAAGCCGCTTTGATGCGAATCAACTGCGTTTTTACGGAAGCATCAATGGTACCGTAATCCGATGTCACAAGGCAGCTGCCAATAGGCAGATTTTCGTCGCGGATCCATGATAAACGTTCGTCCGATAAAAGAGCCAGGCCGGTGTGCTCAAATAAATCATAATCCCGGCTGCTCAGATGCACACACGCATGGGGGACCGTTTCCATCCGGAGAAGTGCGTTTTGCACAATCGCTTTGATGGCCTGGCCATCCCGCGACAGTTCGGTTGAAATGATCTTTTGCGCGATTGCAAAACCAAGATCACAAATACAATGCGTCATTTCCTCTGACAAAGTTTCAAAGTGTGTCTGAAAATTTTTAAAAACACAATCAATTTGCTTGTTTATTTCATTTATTCTTTTTTCCAGCTCTGTTTTGGCTTCTGTCTGACCTTCCGCATAGCCTTGCTCCCAAGCTTTTCTTTTGAGTTCTTCGGCTTGCGCGCGGGCTTCTTCCAGAATTTGAGCAGCGTCCAGCTTGACTCGGGCCAGATAGGCAGCTCGGGATACTTCCTGTGCCACCTCATTATCCGCAGCCTGTTTTCTATCTTTTACGGCTGGCTTTACGTCTC
>JAGPFK010000008.1 GCA_018056585.1 Clostridia bacterium
CTGGCCGTTGTTATTTCTGCCCAATGTGGCAGCATCTGGTGGAGCATGCCGATCAGCGGTGATTTGTTGCTCCTTTCCATCCCGCTGAACATCCCGGCCGGCTTTTTGACGAGCGCCATTCTATGGCTGGGGCTTTTGCTTCTTCCGATTGGTTTTCTGCCTGTATGCGGATTGACATCCTCCCTTGCGACTTTTCTTGCTTGGCCTCTGAAGCAGATGATTCGGTTGCTGTCCGGTCTTGCCGGTTGGATGGCAAGGTTGAGGTGGGGACGCATTCCGGCTTTTGTCATCAATCCATTTTGGAAGGCGGCGCTGATTATTGTGGTTTTATGGGCCGTTTTAGGGCTGAAATGGATTATTCCCCAAAAAAAGGCCGGGCTGAAACGCGTGCTTTGTCGTCTGCTTCCTTGTTTTATACTGGCCGGTTTTTTATGGTTTTGTATCGAACAAATGGTTTTTCCCCCCGTGCGCGCTTGGTTTTTTGATGTCGGCCAGGGAGACTCCATTTTGATGATGGATCGCCACGGACAGACCGTCTTAATCGATGGGGGGAACCCCGGAAAAGGGGTGTCTGTTCTGATGCCGGCCTTGGATGCATTGGGCGTTGGCTGTGTGGATCTGGCTATCGCAACGCATGGTCACGATGATCACATCGGCGGCCTGATCGAACTGTGTGATTATCGCCGCATTCGCCGGCTTGCGATTCCGAAAGGCCTTCGTGAAGAAGCGGAAAGATATTCAGATGCAGAGACTGTTGAAACAGAAGAGGATGATTCAAAATTAATCCAGCTTTTTGAGGCGGCTGAAGAAGCAGGTATCGAGGTGCAGACCCTTGCGCCACATGATACAATAGCAGTTGGACAACAAATCAACCTGAGTGTACTGGCCCCTTCCTGTGATGAGCTTTGTCACCGGGCGGCAGCTAAAGATGGGAATCAATGGTCATTAATCCTTTTGGCTGAATTGCATGATACCCGTTTGCTTTTAACGGCCGACTGCACCGAGATGACCGAACAAAGACTGATCGGTCAAAAAGCCTGGCCATTGGCAGATGTCTTAAAGGTTGCCCACCATGGATCATCGAAAACAACGCAGCAAGCCTTCCTGAACCAGGTCAGACCAAAGGCTGCTGTGATCTCCGTCGGCCAGAACTGGCACGGACACCCGGCGCCCATCTTGTTGGATCGATTGGAGCAATTAGGTTGCGCCGTTTACCGAACAGATGTTTCAGGGGCCATTCGCCTGGACTGTCGGACAGAATATTGGGGAATCCGCGCATTTTGCAGAGAAAAGATAAGAAGGGGTCCTGATGGATAAAATGGGGTTTAATGAATTGAAAGCAGCTGTGCGGCAAGGCCAATGGCAGCGCCTTTATGTGCTCACAGGAGAAGAGGATTTTCTGATTGAAAAATTGGTTGTGGCATTGGGCGAGGCATTGATTACGCCAGGCTGTGAGGCGCTGGACCGCGTTGTCTTGAAAGCCGGTCAACGCGGTGAACGTCTTGATCTGGAACGCGTCTTGGCCGAGGTACGAACGCCGCCTTTTATGTCGCGCAATAAGCTGATTATTGTTCGTGAAAGCGGCTGGTTTATAGCGTCCGCAAGGCAATCTAAGCCCGAAGAAGCAGATGGAAGCCGGGAAGAGCAGGATGAGATCGACACGGATACAAAACAGAATATTCCGTCATCCAGGCTTAAAGACAATCAAGCAGATTTGATGGTTTTGTTTGATCAACTTCCGGCATCGGTTTGCCTTGTTTTTATCGAATCAAAAGTAGATCGCCGCCTCAGATCATTGATCCAGGCGATCGAAAGGAATGGGGTTTTGGCTGAATTTGGGAAAGAGCAGCCACGGACCTTGAAGCGCTGGATTGAAGCGGAAGGGAAAATCCGGGGGATGAAGATCGAACCCGTCGCGGCAGAAAGCCTCATTGATCGTTGTGATGGCAGTATGCGGATGATCTGGCAGGAGCTGACCAAAATATTCCTTTATTGCGAGGCAACTGGAACAAAAACCGTGACAATGGATTTGATGAATGTGTTGTCTATTCCCGATGTCCATGGCAGTATTTTTGATCTGACGGATGCGCTCGCCGAAGGACAAACCGGACGGGCGCTGGCACTGGCTGATAAACTGATGAGTCAAAGGCAGCCGGTTCAACTCATTTTATTCATGCTGACTCGTCATGTGCGTCAGCTGATCTGCGCAGCTGAATTGGTTCAACCGGCCATGATAACGTCCAGCTTGAAAGTCCCGCCTTTTGTCGCCACAAGACTTTCAAAGCAAGCCGCGCGGTTACCGGCCGATCTGCTCGAATCGCTGTATAAGGCTTGCTTTGAAACGGATATCCTGATTAAAAGCGGCCAGATATCCGATCGGTTAGGGCTTGAAACGCTGCTGGTTGATCTGTCAACCGCCATTGATGCAACCAAAAGGCACTGAACTTTGTTTTTTGTTGACGGGATCGCGCGCCTTTTTTATAATAGGCTTGTTTTAGCATAAAAACCGGCCAAAGAGACGGTCTTGGGGATGGAGGATCCGATGAACAAAATCAAAATGAAAACGCCTCTGGTTGAGATGGATGGAGATGAGATGACCCGTGTGATCTGGCAGCAGATCAAGGAGATTGTGCTGCTTCCATTTATTGATTTGAAAACAGAGTATTTTGATCTGGGTTTAAAGCATCGAGATGAAACGGATGATCAAGTAACCCTGGAGGCGGCTAAAAGAACCCGTGAATTGGGCGTGGCGGTCAAGTGTGCCACCATCACACCAAACGCACAGCGCATGGAAGAATACAAACTTAAAAAAATCTGGAAAAGCCCGAATGCGACAATTCGTGCTTATTTAGATGGCACGGTGTTTCGGGCGCCGATCATGGTTTCATGCATCAAGCCGCTTGTAAGGAATTGGAAAAGACCCATTACAATCGCCCGTCATGCTTACGGCGATCTGTATAGTGCCTCAGAGTTATCAGTTGATGGACCCTGTCGGGCTGAATTGTTATTAACCGGTCCAAATGGCGAGGAAACAAGACAGTTGATTCATGATTTTGATGGTCAGGGTGTGATTCTCGGTATGCATAATCTGAATCAATCCATCGCTCATTTCGCGCGTTCATGCATGCATTATGCCCTGGATACCCATCAGGACCTTTGGTTTTCTGCTAAAGACACGATCTCAAAGATTTATGATCATCGCTTCAAAGATATCTTTTCAGAAATCTACGCTGAAGAATTTGCCGAATCCTTTCGTTTAGAGGGCCTTACGTATTTTTATACCTTAATTGATGATGCCGTTGCCCGTATCATGCGTTCTGAAGGCGGCATGATCTGGGCATGTAAAAACTATGACGGAGATGTTTTTTCCGATATGCTGGCCTCGGCATACGGCAGTCTCGCGATGATGACCTCCGTTTTGGTGGCACCCGATGGGACCACAGAATATGAAGCGGCTCACGGAACCGTCACGCGTCATTATGATCGTTATCTAAAAGGCGAAAAGACATCAACCAATCCAATGGCCACCTTATTCGCATGGACTGGCGCATTGAAAAAAAGAGCTGAACTGGACCATCTCGAGGATCTTTTCGATTTTGCCGAACAAGTGGAGCGCTCCGCGATGGATGTTATCGAGAAAGGCATTGTGACCGGAGATTTGAAAAATCTTGTTCAACTAGATGAGATTCATGTTGTAGACACAGAGACGTTTCTCAGGATCATTGCGGATCAATTATTCAGATTATATGAGGAGAACGGTTCAGAAACAGAGGGGAGGATGCCATGAAAGACATAACCATGATCCGCAATTTATATGGCCGGCCGGAAGACTATCTGAATCAGGTCGTAACTGTGGCTGGATGGATCAGAACCGTCCGGGATCAAAAACAATTTGGCTTCATCAATCTCAATGACGGTACTTTTTTCAACAACCTCCAAATTGTTTTTAATCGAGAAACATTCGAAAACTATGATGAGATCGCTAAGCTCGGCAGCGGATCAGCCATTGTGGCAAGAGGTCGCATTGTCGCAACGCCCAAAGCGCGTCAGCCCTTTGAGATGCAGGCTGAATCAATTACTGTGGAAGGTCCCTGTCCGTCCGATTATCCATTGCAGCCAAAGAGGCATACGCCTGAATATCTTCGGACAATCGCGCATTTACGTCCCCGGACCAATCTCATGTCTGCTGTCTTTCGGATCCGCTCTGTGGTTTCTTTCGCCATCCATCAGTTTTTTAATGAACGCTCTTTTGTTTATGTTCATACCCCTATTATTACAACAAGTGACGCGGAAGGTGCCGGCCAAATGTTTACCGTCACCACACTGGATTTAGCCAATCCCCCTCGCTTGCCGGATGGCTCCATCGATTTTGGTCAGGACTTTTTCGGTAAACAAACGCATCTGACCGTAAGCGGCCAGCTGAATGGCGAGGCGTTTGCCCTGGCTTTTCGGAATATTTACACTTTTGGCCCGACCTTTCGAGCGGAAAACTCCAACACACCTAAACACGCCGCGGAATTCTGGATGATTGAGCCTGAGATTGCCTTTGCTGATCTCGATGATGATATGGAGCTTGCAGAAGACTTAATCAAAGCTATCATTGAGGCTGTTTTATCTGAATGTAAAGAAGAAATTGAATTTTGCAATCAGTTTGTCGATCAAGGCCTGATTGATCGTTTACAGCTTGTTTCCCGGAGCCAGTTTGGCAAGATCAGCTACACGGATGCCATCCGTGAATTAGAAAAGGCAAAAGATCGTTTTGTCTATCCTGTCTATTGGGGTTGTGATCTTCAGACCGAGCATGAGCGTTATCTGACAGAACAACTGTTTCAACGCCCTGTCTTCGTCATTGATTACCCCAAGGACATCAAGGCCTTTTATATGAAGCAGAACGATGACGGGCGCACAGTGGCCGCGATGGATTGTCTGGTACCCGCCATCGGTGAAATCATCGGCGGCAGCCAGCGTGAAGACGATCTGATCAAGCTTCAAAAACGCATGCGTGAACTAAATATGAATGAAGACAACTATTGGTGGTATCTGCAATTGCGTCGGTATGGTTCGGTCAAGCATGCCGGTTTTGGCCTTGGCTTTGAACGTTTGATCATGTATTTGACCGGCGTTTCCAATATTCGTGATGTGATTCCGTTTCCGAGGACAACCGGTAATGCTGAATTCTGAGCAAAATTCTTCCTTCCCGATCATTTTAGCCTCGGCTTCGCCACGCCGTCGTGAATTAATGGAAAGATTCTGGGAAAAACGTCTGCAGATCAGGGTGCCTCGTTTTGATGAACAAACTGTTTTACCGAGAAACGGATTGGCTCAGATGGAAAAGGACGTCATCCGCCAGGCCGCGTTGACTCTTTCTGAAAGAAAGATTATTGCTTTACGTGAGCAATTTGTATTGCCGGCGCGATATTGTGCGGTTGCAGCCGACACGCTTGTTGTCATAGATGGTCGTATTTTAGGTAAGCCAACTGACCAAGCGGAAGCCCGTTCGCAGCTTCTATGTTTATCAGGACGTGCTCATCTGGTCATGACCGGTTTGTCTGTTTGTTTTCAGGAAGACGATCGGAACGCTTGCTTACAGGCTGTGGAGGAAACAACGGTTTATTTTACCACCCTGGATGATTCCATGATCACCTGGTATCTGGACACGGGCGAGCCATTCGACAAAGCAGGTTCCTATGGAATCCAGGGAGCCGGCGCAGCCTTGATTGAGCGGATTGATGGCTGTTATTACAATGTTATGGGATTGCCGGTTTCAAGGCTCATTTCTTTGCTGCGTGAAGCAGCGGAAAAATTAAATTCATTTCATGGCTTAAATCATCTGCTGCCCTGGGGCTGAGCGATTCTCTTCGAAAGAAGGAGGCAGCAATGAAAGAGAAAAAACATTTAACCATGCAGGACCTGCCGGCAGACGACCGACCCAGTGAAAAGCTGATGCATCAAGGGGCTGCCGCTCTGAGTGATGCCGAGCTGATGGCTGTGATTATTCGCAGCGGATCCCGCCATGAAACAGCCTTGTCTCTGGCCCAACGTTTGTTGAATACCCTCGGGGATGGGGCGAATTCCTTTTCTGGTCTGAAAGCCTTAAGGGACAGCAGTATTGAAGAATTGACGGCATTTCCGGGTATCGGCCGCGTGAAGGCTGCTCAATTAAAGGCCGCTGTGGAATTGGGAAGCCGGGTGAATCGAAACGGCCGCCTGACCAACCGAAGACAAGTTCGTTGCCCTGAAGATATTTTAGATTGCCTGGCCCCTGAAATGGCTGTTTTGCCCAGAGAAGAACTCAGAGCCGTCTTGCTTGATGCGCGAAACCGCGTGATTCGTGTCTGCCAGATCGGCCAGGGCGGCCTGACCGGCGCCGTCATTCATCCCCGGGATTTATTCAGGGAAGCGGTCAAGGCCAATGCAGCCTCACTTATTCTTGTCCATAATCACCCAAGCGGTGATGCCTCCCCCAGTGATGAGGACATCGAAACAACACGGCGGATGGCTAAAATGGGCGAGATGATGGGCATCCAGGTTATTGATCATTTGGTGATCGCCAGTAGTGGTTCAACAAGCCTTCGGGAACAGGGTTTGCTTTAATCCAGTAAGACTTCACGTGGGCTTCGATTTAAGGTATGATAAGCCTATTATCGGACCTATGAATTCTGGTAGTTCCTTCATGGTAACGGAGTGTGATTGGATTGCGCGGAGTAGGCCGCAACCGTATTTTTATTCTTGTGTTAACGACTATTTTGCTGATTGCTGTCATTTTGTTGTCAGCTTTTCCGGGGAGTCCGCTTTCTTTTCTGACATCGCCGATTACAGCGGTTTTGGATCCTGTGCAAAAAACGGCAACCCATGTCGCTGATTCCGTCGTCGGTTTATATGAATCAATCCGGGAAGGACAACGCATTCGAAAAGAAAATGAAAAGCTGCGGGAAGAAAACGCCGCTCTGCAGAATCGCATTGATCAGCTTGAAGAAGCGGGCCGACAGTACGAAGCATTAAAAGAGGCATTTAAACTCAAGGATCAGTATGAAGGATACGAGATCATGGGTGCCCGCGTGTTGACAAGGGACATAGGCCTTTGGTTTGATGTTTTCCGGATAGATGTGGGGACACGGGATGGCCTTGTGGTAACTGAAACACGTTCGTTTGCGGTTGTCGATGCCCGTTCCCGGTTGATTGGCCGCGTGCTTTCAACGGATCTCGTGTCTGCTAAAGTTTTGCCCCTGACACACGAAGGATTTAGTGTGTCCGCCCGTGTCGACCGGCCGGACGGCGCCTTGCTTCGTGTTCGTGGTTCACTGGATTTAAAGGAAGAGGGGCTGTGTCTGGCCGATCAGATCTTACCGACGGCGCAACTCAAGGCGGGTGACGTTCTGGTTACAAGTGGCGAAGGCGGCCTTTTCCCGCCTGGTATTCCAATCGGAACTGTTTTGTCAGTCAGCGAAACAGAAACGATGAGCCAGCGCCGAGCCGTCGTTTTGCCTTTTGCTGAGCTGGATCAGCTGACGACCGTTTTTGTGATGAAAGGAACGGAGCCTTCATAAATGAAAGACAAGCGGTTTTGGCGTCAAATCATTGTTTATACGGTTTATGTGCTGGCCTTTAGTCTTCTTCAGGGGACATGGCCTGAATCGTTGTCTGTTCGGGGACAAAAGCCCGATCTGACATTGATTCTGGCGGTGTTGTCCGGCTATTTGTTTGGTTCGGCCGACGGCTTCGCGATTGGCCTTTCTGCCGGATTGATGCGTGATTTGCTGGCCGGGCGCGTGTTGGGGCTTGGCATGCTGATTTTGATGTATCTGGGTCTGATTGCTTCTTTCTTGCTTCAACGGTTTTTCAGGCGAAGCTTATTCTTTTCAATGCTTCAGGTTGCATTCTTTACGGTCGTTTATCAGTTTTTGATTGCTCTCATCACCGTTCTGGTTCCCTTTACAGCTGACGCGCCTCCTCGCTTATCTGATTTGCTTTATCATTTGCTTTGGCCATTGCCTGGACAGGTGCTGGTCAATCTGATCGCCGGTATTTTAATGGCCTTTTTATTGATCTGGCTTGGGCCATACAAGCGAGGCGGGCAAGATTCAGAAGGAAAGGAGATTATAACTCGAGATTCAATATGGCGAATCGAATAACCCCTGGTGATCCTTATTTTGTTTTTGACCGTGAAGAAGGCGAGCAATCTTTTCTTCATGAAGAACGGCCTGCTTTTTTCCTGCGCCTGAAATCCTTTGTCAGCAGCCGCTACGCGATCTTGGCCCTGGCTTTTTTATTGGCCGGCTTATTGATCTTTTACAATACAGCCGCCTTACAATTCAACCCGGGTGCAGCAGCCGGTATTGCTGAAACAACAGGCGTACCCCGTCAGTTGACCCTGAAGGCACCTCGAGGAGACATTGTTGACACAGCCGGCATCCCTCTGGCTTATTCTCAACCGATCCATGTTTTGCAGTTAACGTACGCAGGGCTCGACAAGGAAGAGCAAAATGATTACTTGCTTGACTTGGCATTGCTTTTAGAGCGTTTTGATGTCACATATGAAAATCCGCTGACAGAATACCTGACGCTGAACTATGATGGCTGTGATCCTGAAAAGATTGAGGAACAGGACTGTGGACAACCTGTCTTTGTTCAGGAATGGGAGAAAATTCTGTATTGGCAAACAAAAAGTGGGCTTTTTAATCTTAAAGAGGGCGATCTCACAGAAGCGACATTTGATAATCAGCTGGCCAAGCCGGATGCAGCCATGTTTTATGACTACTTGCTGTATGTTGTTTTCTCCATTGAAAATCCGGAAGCAGACGGTCAAAAATACAGCCAGGCCGACGCCTGGCGCATCATGTGCCTGCGCTATTTGATTTATGAAAACAACTGGGCTTTCATCAATGGCATCCCCATTGAATTAGCCAGGCATGTTGATGATGCCCTTGTTCAAATCATAAACGAGCAAAACTACCGTTATATGGGGGTTATTGCCACAACCGACTATGAGCGCTGCTATACGGAAGAAGCCTCGCTGCTGAGTCATGTTCTTGGCTATGTGGGCAGCATCAGCTCTGAACAATACTATGAATGGAGCAGCCTCGGCTATTCGCCAGACGCCATTGTCGGGAAAGCCGGAGTGGAATTGTCTGCCGAGCGCTATCTAGCTGGTCAGGACGGCATTAAACCTTATAATATCTGGACGGTGGCAGGCGAAGAAGGCGCTTTTTATTCTGAAGAAATAGGCCGGGATGCCATTCCCGGCTATGATGTCCGATTGACGATAGACCTTGAGCTCCAGTCGGTTGCGGTTTCATCACTGCGCCGTGTGATCTCTGAAATCAGGAACAGCCCGGACAATAAAAACAAGGGGGACGCTGATGCCGGAGCGGTGGTTATGATCGATGTCAGAACCGGTGCAATCCTGGCCATGGCCAGCGAACCCAGTTTCGATCCGAATGATTTTATTTTACAACAATATGATGAAGCTGCCGCAGAACGCGTGCAGCAATACCTTTCTGACAATGTCAATAAACCCATGCTAAACCGTGCCATGATGGAAATCTATGCGCCGGGATCGACATTCAAGCCGGCGACAGCGGTTGCCGCGCTGGAAAGCGGCGCCATCACCCCTACCAGTAACACCATCCGCTGTAAAGGGCATGAAGTCATTGGAAATTGGCTCTGGTATTGTCTGGAAAGACCGTCCAGCGGTCATGGTGATCTGAATTTAACACGCGCCATGGCAACATCCTGTAATCTTTATTTCTTTAATCTGGGTGTTCGGACTGGTATCGATCAGATCGATTATTGGGGGAAAATGTTGGGCTTGGGCGAATATACCGGCATTGACCTTCCCGGCGAAGTAAAAGGGTTCCGGGCCAGCCGGGAAACGAAAAAAAGACTGCGCAGCAATCCGGAAGACCAGGTTTGGTTTCCGGCTGATACCTGTCAGTCGGCCATTGGCCAGTTTGACAATAGCTTTACCGTTTTACAGCTGGCCGTTTACACGGCGGCATTGGCAACTGGAAACCGTGTCACACCTTATGTGATTGATACCATCACACGCCAGGATGGTGTGCTTATGCGAACGAACCAAACGGACCCTGTCAAAATTGGCCTTCGGGAATCCACTTTGGATGCGGTTCGGAAAGGGATGATCACCGTCGCTTCCTCCAGCGAAGGAACTGCTTACCGGGCGTTCTCAGACTTTCCGATTCAGGTGGCGGCTAAAACAGGGACGGCAGAAACAGGTTTTGAAGATCGTTCGTCCTCCAACGGCTTGTTTATCTGTTATGCGCCGGCTGACAATCCGGAAGTGGCCATCGCCCAAATCGTTGAAAAGGGAGCCTGGGGCTCTAACACCATTGGCATTGCTCGTGATCTATTGGCCACTTATTTCCATCTGGATGAGGCTCCTTTAACGGTTATTTCAGAAAGCGAGCCGGGCATGCCAGATGTTAACCTGCCTCCGATTTCGGATGAGGAGTCAATATCAGGTGAGGACCAAAGATAAAAGCACCTCATTTTGAAAAATTCAGGAAAGATCAGCTGTTTCTTCTGATTTCCTCTTGTATCCAATCAGAAAGATGAGTAAAATGATTGTGGATGCGTCGCAAAAAGGCGCGTGCTTTTAGCTAATAGGGGGTTGTATCAGTGAATATTGTTCTACTGGCAGATCAGCGTAAACACGAGCTTTTGGTTAATTTTTGCATCGCTTACAGTCAGATCCTGGGCCGTCACACCATGTTTTCTGTGTTTAATACGGCTCGTTTGATCCGCGATGCGACTCGCTTAGATGTAACGGGACTGTCAACAGAGGTCGCCGGAAGCCTGGCTCAATTGGCCCTACGCGCTGCTTATAATGAAATTGATGCTGTGATTTATTTGCGTGATCCCCAAATGGAAACTTATGATGCGCCCAATCCGCTGATTAAGGCTTGTGATACGAATAATATTCCGCTTGCAACCAATCTGGCAACAGCAGAGATCCTCGTGTTTGCGCTTGATCGCGGCGATCTGGATTGGCGTGAATTGGTTCGCTGAAGGATGAACCAAAGCTTGTTCATCATCACAAACATGCAAGATAAAATCTTGCATTTTTTCTGAACAGCAACAAACAGATCAGCTCATCTGATGAAGCAGGAGGCTTTTACCGTGCTTTTAATTTTTATTTGCAGTCAAACGATTAATCACAACGCTTGTGGCTTCATGGATAATCGGAAGGGTCTTGGTCTAAACTGGATCGATGATAGCCGAAAAGGAAGCTTCTGCTGAAATGCGTGCACTTGTTCAGCGAGTCAGAAAAGCTCGTGTTGATGAAACAAAAACCGGAAAGACGCTGTCTGAAATCGGCCCGGGACTGCTTGTCTTCATAGCGGTAACGCATGAAGACACAGAAGAAGACGCCAACTGGATCGCCGGAAAAATTGCACGCTTACGTATTTTTGAAGATGAAGCGGGGAAAATGAATCGGTCTGTTCAGGAGATTGGCGGTTCTGTTTTAGTTGTGTCACAGTTCACCCTTTACGGTGACGTCAGCCGGGGGAACCGACCCAGTTTTATTCAAGCTGCCAAACCAGATGTAGCGGAGTTCTTGTATGATGCTTTCATTGCCCGATTGCGGCAAATGGACTTACCTGTGCAAACGGGCCGCTTTGCGGCGGATATGCAGGTTATGCTGATTAATGATGGACCGGTTACGATTTTGATTGAGTCGCCAGGAGGAGAAAAGAATGGCTGAGATTATTTCATTGCCTGATGGTTACATGACGGCAGTTTCATACCTGATTGTGTTGGACAAAATGACGGTTTTAATCGACCCGACTGCGCCAACCGGCAGATTGCCTCAGGGCCTGCCACCCATCGGCCTGATTCTGGCGACCCATGGACACATTGACCATATTGACCGTGCTGATGCATGGCGGGATATAACGGGTGCCGGGCTTTCTATTCATCGATTGGACAGCGACTGTCTGACGAATCCGGTTCGTAATCTTTCTGCCTGGCTCGGGGGTGCCCGATCTTTTCGTCCTGCCGAAAACACCCTAGAAGAGGCTCAAATCTGTGTTTCTGATCAGGCATATCAGATTGAAGTTTGGCATACGCCGGGGCACACGGCCGGCAGCTGCTGCTTTTTGCTGACTCAAAATGAAAAAGCCGAAGCGCTTTTTACGGGCGATACCTTGTTTTGCGGATCAATCGGCAGAACAGATCTCGGTGGTGACGACAATCAAATGAACGCTTCGCTGAAGCGTCTTGTCCGCTGGGCCCGGAATAACCACTTAACGGAAGAATCGGATTTGAGCGTGTATCCAGGCCATGGCGCATCAACCAGTTTGTTGCATGAGATCAGGACAAATCCGTTTTTGAAGGGATGACCTGTAAAAAGTCAGGTCAGACGAATGGGAACGCCTCCTGGAAGCGAAACCCGATACGTTCGTTTGCCGTCTGCTCTTCGATAAAAAATGACATCTGGGAAGACAACGAATGAAGCGACTTGATCGGCAACAATCGTTTCCATTCGTTTTTCATTGAGACCATCTGCGGTCAAAGGCACACGCATTAAGCAATTTTGTTTCTCAGCGCTTAAATAGTAGAGCCAGCCTTCAGAAACAATAAACGGCCGTGTCAGAGAGAAGGAACTGATGCGTCTGTCTTCTTTTGTTTTTTCATGCCAGAGATGGATCCTGTTTTGATCAGACGGATCAATAAAATAAAAATGATCCTCTACTTTGTTCAGGCTGCTGACACGCCGGTTCAAAAGGCACTCAGACGTATTGCTTTCCGGATCGATTCGGATTAAGCCCGTCTTCTTGTCTGCTCCACAGACGTAAAGGAACAAGCCATCGTAAATCATTTCTGTGGCGATTCCGTCAAAAAGCGTTTGATACAATCTGCCGTCATGCTGGATGCGAAAAACTTCGCCGGTCGCCGTCTCGATGGCAAACAAATGATCATGATCCGAAATGAGGTATTGACACGAAATCGAGCTGACCCGCACAGCGTTTGTATCGTCTGTTTTGACTTTTTGTATGAAGGCGCCTGGGGGCATAACGGAATAAAAAAGCCAATCTTCAAAAGAAGAAAGCCAAAGACCAGCCGGACTGTTCATCTTTTGGATTCTGTTTTGAGCCGGATCCAGCCTGCCCATATTCTTGTCGTCGACCGACAGATAAAATTTTCCATTGGCATAGGCAATAAAATTTTCATAATGCAGGTTGCCACCCCAGCTTAAAGCCCGCGCCAATGCGCCATAAGCTTCAGGCTGTGCCACAGGGTCTATTATTGCCTGTTTTGTCGTACTGCTTTCTGTTTGGCAGGACACATGCAACGAAAGCGCCATCAGCAGAAATGACAGGAGAAAAAAGAGGGTATAGTGCTGACTGTTCATTCTCTTTTTCATGGCTGATTGATCACCTCAGGGCAACCTCAGTCTGTTTACCCTCATTATAGCAAAGGAAGGCAAAAAAAAATCAACTATTGCCATATTTTGTCGTCTTAAATAAGACGATAAAAATCCCTCCGTGCGGTATGCTAAAAAACAGGAGGTGATGATCGTTGATGACATTAGAAAGTTCTGTGGCTTTATCTTTGACGATTCTGCTTCTTTTAGGCGGCATCGCCATGGCTCCGCCCTTGTACCTGATGGCCAGGCAAGCGGCTCGTCTGGAAGTCCTTTCTGTTTATGAAGACCTTTCCGGAGACGCCTTATACAAAGCAGACCGATTACAGTTTGAAGAGGTGTCTATAACCGGTCTTCAGACCTCACCCCAACGTGTCCTCGAAATTAAAAACCTCATCAGATATGCCGCATGCATCGAGTAAACGGCTGCTGATATGGCACGTAAAAAGCGAAGAATAAAATATAGTCGCAAAGGCAGCCTTTCTCTTTTCCTTTGCATCGTTCTGGCCGGCTTGATCCTTGTTCTGAGTGGATGGTTGCAGGCTGCCCTGATGAGGCGGGCTGAAGCGGAGTTAAGCCAGGCCATGGCCGCTCAGCTAAACGTCTCATTAGCCACCTATGACCGTGATTTGTTTTCGCGCTTTGGGCTCCTGGCTTTTACGGCGAGCAATCTCGATCGGCATGTTCTTCAAAACAGTTTGCCGGTTGAAATGAAAAGGTGCCCGCTCGTCCTGTCTGAAGAAGAGTGTCTCACAGATCCCATTGTTTTAGACCAGCAAATGGTCCGCTGCATGAAAGCATCTGTGCCAGGGATCTGGCTGGACT
>JAGPFK010000275.1 GCA_018056585.1 Clostridia bacterium
GCAGAATGCCGTCATCTAAAAAATAACAGTTCTTTTCCCCTTTGTTTAGGTGTGCTAGATTTGACGCTTACGATTTATCGGATCAATCACGTATTATATAGTGGAAGGGTTTTGAAGGTCTGTTCTAGCCATCCGGCTCAATAAAGTGTGGATGGGATTCCTTTTTGATCCTAAACAACAACAGAAAAGAGGCAAATGAACGGCTTGATTCCTGAATCCATTATTAAAGAGGTCAAGGAACAAAGTGAGCTTGTTGCGGTGGTTGAGCAATATGTTCGTTTAGAACGCAAAAGCGGCAGCAATTATTTCGGGCTTTGCCCATTTCATAATGAAAAGACCCCTTCGTTCAGTGTTTCTCCCGCCAAACAGATTTATTACTGTTTTGGCTGCCATAAAGGCGGCGACGTCATACACTTTATGATGGAGATCGAAAAGTGCAGCTATCCGCAAGCCATAAAGTTGTTGGCTGAACGCGCCGGTATTCAGATCCCGGAGCCGGACGATGCCATCTGGCAACAGCGCAATGAGCGCAACAAGATGATTACAAATCTTTATTTGGAAGCAGCAAGGCATTATTATCGCAACTTGATGTCTGAGTGGGGTAAACCAGCTCAGGCGTATCTGAAAAACCGAGGCATGAGCGCGTCAATTTGCAAAAAATTTGGAGTGGGTTACGCTCTGGATGCTTGGGATGGCTTGCTTTTACATCTGAACAACTTGGGGTTTACGGACAACGATTTGCTTTTGCAGTCCGGCCTTTTTAAACGTTCAAAAAATGGGGGACTGTATGACTTGTTCCGAAATCGCCTGATGTTTCCGATCTTCGACGCCATGGGCCGCATGGTCGCGTTCGGCGGGCGTGTTCTGGATGATCGTCAACCCAAATATATAAACTCTCCGGAAACGGCGATTTATAAGAAAGGACGCCATCTCTTTGCCTTGAATCTGGCCAAAGCAAGCAAGAAGAAGGAGTTGGTGATCGTCGAAGGATACATGGATGTGCTGGCTTTGCACCAGGCAGGAATGGACCAGGCGGTCGCTTCGCTTGGCACGGCCCTGACGGACGATCAGGCGCAGCTTTTAAGAAAGTATACGGAACACGTCGTTGTTGCTTATGATGCGGACTTAGCCGGGCAAACAGCCGCCCTGCGCAGTCTGGATATCTTGTCCGGGCGAGGACTGAACGTATCGGTTCTTATGATCCCGGACGCCAAAGACCCGGATGAATTTATCAGAAAGCATGGTCCAGAGCGTTTTCAGGCTTTAATCGATAAGGCTATGCCTCTCCTGGATTACAAGCTTTTTGTTGCGCGGCAAAACAGCATGCGCGGAAAGACGCTGGATCCGATTGCTTATCAGGAATCGGCCTGTGAGATTCTGGCCCAGGAAAAGAACGCCATTGTCCGGGAGCTGTATGCAACACGCCTGGCTGAAGAAATCAACGCAACGCCGGAAACGGTCTTTTTTGAAATCGAGAGAAGATTAAAGGGTTCGGTGCCGCAAAATCGTTTTGGATCGAAACAAAGCCAGGAGAAGACGATAAGCAGTCCAAACGTAAAAAAAACAGGAAAACAGCCTTTTTCAAAAGAACTTTTTTTACTGAGTCTGGTTGCTGCCGAACCATCGCTGATAGATGAAATAGGGTTGACGGCAGATGATTTTTCACCGGGAACTTTACGCAGCTTAGCCCAGCGCGTTTTGGAAAGCGCAAAGCAGGGGAGCCTGGATACGGCGCTGCTGATTGAACTATGCGGCGATCTTTCCATCGGTGAACTCAAATTACATGATCTGATAGCGGACGTCAGCATGCGTCTCGATGAATTGCTTGGGCCGCAGAATTTAAAACAAGCCGCCACCGAACAGCTTTGGCGGCAGCGACTGTTCCGTCTGAGATGCCAAATTAAAGAATTAAGGAGACAAATAGAGATAGAAAACGATCCTGAAAAATGTGACCGATTCAAAAATGAATTGCTTCAGGCGACTCGTCATTTAAGGGAATTGAAACAAAAGCGGGATCGCCTGGTTTAGATCAAAGATATGAAAATAATGAGGAGGAATGCATATGGCAAATGAAAAGAAACATGGTCTGCTCGGAGGACTGGTGACAAAGGCACGCGCCAATAACAACCAGATAGCCTATAAAGATGTGATGTCCGCAATTGAAGCAGCGGAACTTGATTTAGAACAAACTGAAAAAATTTTGGACCGCCTGGAAAGTCTCGGCATCGAGGTGACGCCGGATGCTGCCGCGGAAGAAGAAGTGCCTGCTGAAACAGAGGAAGATCTCGAGGATATTGAAGGCATCGGCGTGGACGATCCTGTGCGCATGTATCTGAAAGAAATTGGCAGGGTTCCGCTGTTGACGGCAGAAGAAGAAAGAGAACTGGCTCAACGCATACTGGATGGTGATGAGGAAGCCAAGCACAAGCTGTGTGAGGCTAATTTGCGCCTCGTGGTCAGTATTGCCAAACGCTATGTCGGGCGAGGCATGCAATTTCTTGATCTCATTCAGGAAGGAAACCTCGGGCTGATCAAAGCGGTCGATAAATTTGATCACACCAAAGGATTCAAATTCAGCACCTATGCAACATGGTGGATCCGACAAGCCATTACACGTGCGATTGCCGACCAGGCAAGGACCATTCGTATCCCGGTGCATATGGTTGAAACCATCAATAAGATGATTCGTGTTCAGCGCCAGCTTGTTCAGGAGCTGGGGCGGGAACCTGAAGTCGAAGAAATCGCCCAGGAAATGGATATGACACCGGATAAAGTACGTGAAATCATGAAGATTTCTCAGGAGCCGATCTCATTGGAAAAACCCATCGGCGAGGAAGAGGACAGCCACCTGGGAGACTTTATTCCGGATGAAGACTCGCCATCACCGGCGGATCAAGCTGCATTTACCCTTCTCAGAGAACAGCTTCTGGATGTTCTTCAGGGGTTGACACCCCGTGAGGAAAAGGTTCTTCGGCTGAGATTTGGTTTAGATGATGGACGGAGCCGGACGCTTGAGGAAGTTGGAAAAGAGTTTAATGTGACCCGC
The DNA here is from genome assembly GCA_018056585.1 of Clostridia bacterium. Classification (GTDB taxonomy): domain Bacteria; phylum Bacillota; class Clostridia; order Saccharofermentanales; family UBA5734; genus JAAYBY01. Next base: position 3,047 of record JAGPFK010000275.1, read on the forward strand.
GAGCGCATCCGTCAAATTGAAGCCAAAGCGCTGCGTAAACTCCGTCACCCCAGCCGCAGTAAAAAACTGAAGGACTATCTTGACTGAGTCATGAACGAAGAATACCTATGCGGACAAAAGACCGGAACGGTCTGTTTGCC
>JAGPFK010000276.1 GCA_018056585.1 Clostridia bacterium
GTTCCTTTCGTTCTGTATCCGTTAGTTTATGCTCAAAAACAACCTGACCGGTTCGGTCCTGCGTATCTGTGGCACGGCCGAATGCAACGGTCACACGATAGGCCTTGTCGTGACTTTCCATAAACTGAATCAACCTCGTGGCTTTCCCGATGCAGACCGGCAGCAAACCATCTGCAAAAGGATCCAGTGTGCCGGTATGACCGATCTTTTGCACACCGGTCAGCTTGCGTAATCGAAAGATCACATCAAAGGAAGTCCAGTCACGCGGCTTATCGATCAGGAGAATGCCGCCCAATGGAACAGGTTGGTTGGCTACAGCAGCTCACCTGCCTTTTTCATAATCAGGGCTGCCGCTTCCTCGAGGGAGATGTTTTCGAGGGTCATACCCGCTGCTCTCGGATGGCCACCGCCGCCAAATTGGCGGGCAAACTGGGCTACATCAAGGGTCGAATTGCTGCGCAGATTGGCTCTGATGACGCCGTCTTCCTGCACGCGTAAAACGACGGCCAATTCGACACCAGACACATCGCGCAAATAATTGATGATGCCTTCCAGATCCTCATCTGTCGCGCCCGAAGCCTGCATCATCTCCTGGCTGACCAGACCGATGACAATCCGGCCGTCGTCAGAAAAAACAGCTTGAGAAAAGACCAGCCCCATTAGACGCAGGCGCGCTCTGGTGGACTGGTAAAACAATCGATGAGCAATCCAGTATAAATCGATGTCATCATCCATCAGGTCTGACGCAATGGCAAAGGTTCTTTTTGTTGTATTGGAATAAACAAAACCGCCCGTGTCCGAAATCAGGGCAGTCATCAGTAAAAAGGCCACATCGCGCAGAAGCAGCGTCTGCCCCGTCAAGTGTTCAAGAGCGCGAATCAAGGCATAGATCAACTCAGCCGCACCAGCAGCCTTGGGGTCAATCACATCTTTTGAACAAAGCGGCCTGTTTGCAATATGGTGATCCAGGGTCCAGCATTCTGATGATTTTTCGCATAAGCTCTGGCGCTTTCCCAGCCGGCTTGGCTCATGACAATCAATCAACAGCGCCAAATGATCCTCACAGGCCTCTGACCCATCGGTTCCGTTGACTTTTGTTATTTTATCCAAAGCAGGCAAAAAATCAAGGTTGGTGGGGATCGGCTCATCTAAAGGCAACACAACTTGAACCCCCAGGCGCTCCAGCGCCAGATAGAGGGCCAGGGAAGACCCAAGCGCATCCCCATCCAGGTTTAGATGGGGATATAGGCAAATCACTTCATTTTTTTTCCGACAAGCCGCCAGCCTTGCTGCAAGGGATTCAATAGCATCCATCATCATCTTGGGAGTAATCGGCGCTTTCCGGCCGTTTTGTTTGCACACCAAGAACGTCGTCAATCAGGCGGGAAATACGGATACCCCGTTCGATCGAATCATCAAAGCAAAAATGCAATTCGGGTGTGATGCGCAACCGTATGCGTGCGGCCACCTCGCGCCGGATGAAGCCGGCTGCTCTTGAAAGCACATCAGCACAGTTTTGACGGGCTGTTTCATCACCAAGTACACTGATGTAAACCCAGGCATGGGACAAATCTCGTGAAACTTCAACGGTTACAACGGAAACCATCTCTGGCATTCTCGGATCCTTGATGTCGTTCTGAATCAAATCAGCAATGACTTTTTTGATTTCATCGCCGACTCTGTCTGAGCGTTGCAAAAGAATCAGCTCCCTTCCACCTCTTGCATTTCGAAGGCTTCGATGATGTCGCCTTCCTTGATGTCATTGAACCGTTCCAAACCGATACCGCATTCATATCCGGCCACGACTTCACGAACATCATCTTTAAACCGACGTAAAGAAGAAAGTTTTCCTTCATGGACCACGATCCCGTCGCGGACAATGCGAACTTCAGACGAACGGAAAATTCGTCCGTCCTGTACATAACAGCCGGCGATATTGCCGACACCGCTGATGCGGAAAACCTCCCGCACTTCAGCATGACCCAAAACCACTTCATGCAGTTTGGGCGCCAGCAAGCCTTTCATTGCTGCCTCGATATCTTCGATGGCCTGGTAGATGATGCGATACAATCGCATGTCAACTCCCGCTTCAGCCGCCAATTCGGCCACATTGGCGGCCGGTCTGACATTGAACCCAATGATGATGGCGTTGGAGACCTCAGCTAAGCGTACATCCGATTCGGTCACGGCTCCAACGGCTCCATGGATAACCTGAATACGGACCTCATCAGAGGACAATTTTTCTAATGACTGACAAACCGCTTCGACGCTGCCCTGAACATCTGCTTTAACAATGATATTCAGCTCCTTGATTTCTCCGGATTCCATTTGGCTGAACAAAGAATCAAGAGACAGGCGCGAACTGCTGCGCAGCTGCTGTTCACGCTGCTGTACACGGCGTTTTTCAACAAGACTGCGTGCAACTTTGTCGTCGGTCACAACATAGAACAATTCACCGGCTTCAGGAACTTCAGGGAATCCGATCACTTCGACCGGCATAGAAGGCCCTGCTTCTTTGACCTGTCTGCCCCGCTCATCTGTCATGGCACGGATGTGCCCGATAATCGAACCGGTCACCAGGGTATCGCCGACATGCAAGGTGCCGCGTTGAACCAACAGGGTTGCCACGGGGCCGCGGCTACGGTCCAGCTTCGCTTCGATAACCGTTCCCTTTGCCTGTTTTTCCGGATTGGCTTTTAGGTCCATCAGATCAGCCGTTAAAAGAACCATTTCCAACAATTCGTCCAAGCCTTCGCCCGTCTTGGCTGAGACAGGAACCATCACGGTGCTGCCGCCCCACTCTTCAGGAATCAGCTCATGATTTGACAATTCCTGTTTGACTCGATCGATGTTAACGCCGGGCAAATCAATTTTGTTGATTGCCACAACAATCTGCGTGTCGGCCGCTTTGGCGTGGTGAATCGCTTCCACAGTCTGAGGCATCACGCCGTCATCTGCCGCCACAACCAGAATGGCAATATCCGTCACCTGGGCTCCCCTGGCGCGCATGGTGGTAAAAGCCTCGTGGCCAGGCGTATCCAGGAAAGTAATCTGCCGGTCATTGACTTTGACCGTATAGGCTCCAATATGCTGGGTTATGCCGCCGGCTTCTTCTTCAGCCACAGAAGCAGAACGGATGCGGTCCAAAATGGATGTTTTGCCGTGATCCACATGGCCCATCAC
>JAGPFK010000277.1 GCA_018056585.1 Clostridia bacterium
GACGGGCTGCGACGCCGGCAACCGTCGCTGCGTCCGTCTGGAGGATTTGACTGCATATGGTCGAAACCCATTCCTGCAGATTGGGCGCAGCCTGAGAAACAGCCGGATCGGACGGGGCCTTTTCTTTCTGAAAGCCTTCCTCTCTTTTTTCATCCAGTCCGTATTGCTGTAATTTCTCAGACATCCAGGCATAAGATTGAACAACCGGCATATCAAGCTCCCCTCTCCTGATCGCTCAGTGAATCCAGCCGTTTCAAGAGCTTTTTATATTCCAGCCGGTTCTTATCACTCAATGACGCGGCGTAGGGGATCGCCTGGCCGATGCGAAGCCGCCGTTCAGCTGATTCGGAAATACAGCCCATAAAGCGTCCTGCGCAGAGTTCATTGAGTGTTCCCACGCTCAAATCTGTTTTGTTATTATAAGGGAAAGCGATATAGCACACCTTATCTTTTTGTAAATGATAGCGTTCGGCCAAATAGACAAAAGCCCTGTTGATTTCTCTGAAATCACACACGTTTCCTTCGAGCGGAATCAAAACCAGATCAGAAGCCATGATGGTCAGACAGGTAAAAGCGTCAAAAATACTTCGGTTGCACAGGACAAGCACCACGTCCGCGATCAAACGCGCCCACTTCAATGTTTGGTTCAATGAATCGAGATGACAATATTCGTAATCTTCCAGTTTATCCATCCCATCGAGCAGTTTAACCTGTGAAACAGCCGTGTTTCTAGCCAAAGACTGCATAAAATGAGGCGACAGGCGCCCTTCCCGTTCTGCCTGAAACACGAACTCCAGTCCGCGCTTGCGGACAGCAGCTGTTTCACGATTCATTCGATGCGGCTGTCCAAGCAGCATGTCCGCGCGTGGATTCTGCAGATCGGCATCGATCACCAGGACTTCCTGACTTGTTCCCAGAACACCTGCCAGTTCACAACCGAAAGCCGCGCCATCCCAAATGCAAAGGATCGGCGCTTCGAGTCGTTTTTCGGGTTTTTGTCCAGCTGGAATTTTGCTCTCTGGATTATAGTGGAGGAGAAGTTGTTTGATGTCATAGGCCAATTCTTCAGCCTGACTATAGCGCAAACGACAATCCGTATGAAGACAGCGGCTGAACAGGGTTTGCAGATCTGCCGGGCCTTCCGGCAGTAATTCAGGCAGCGGCCGGCTGAGGCATTCCGCTGGTGAAAGGCCGGTCATGGTAACCAGCACAGCAAGACCCAGCGCGTATAGATCGCTGCCCATACAAGGGTTTCCTTTTGTCAGTTCAGGGGCGGCGTAATGAAGTGTCATGGCCTGTTTTTCGGGTAGAAAGGGAAGGGGCTTTTCATCATCCATCATGCGGGCCGCAGCAAAATCAATCAATCCGGCTTTTTCTGCTTGAGTGATGATTAAGTTAGAAGGTTTAATATCCAGATGCAGCAGGGGATAGGTGCCCTGAAGATGCAAAAAAGACAAAATATCCGCCCATTGTTGCATCATTTTAAGCAGATAGACCTCCGTCACTTCTTCAGCCCCAATGATCTGACTCAGAGCTTTCCCTTCCAGGTATTCAAAAACAAAGAAAGCGTCGGGTTGACTTGTTTTTCCGATACATCGGGGAATACCGGGGTGTCGGCTTTCAGATAACCATTCGGCAACCCTTTCATCGATGAATGATAAAACAGGTTTTAGAACATATCGTTGCCCGTCTTTTTTACTTTTGACAATCAAGCCATCTCTTAGCTCAATTGTTTTCTCATATTCAGCGCTTTCTATTTCCCGCAACGCCATAAATCGGAACCTCAGATTTCATCGTTGTGGCCTCAGGATAACGAAAAAGAGCACCCCGCGGGGTGCTCTTAGAACGACATAATCAGACAAAATCAAGATTAAGCTGTTTTATCCGGCTTTAAAATAACCTCAGGTGGTGCTTTTTCAGTAACGCAGGCTTTGGTGATGATGCAGCGGGCCACATCATCCCGCGAAGGCAACTCAAACATGATATCCATCATGATTTCCTCAAGGATAGCCCGAAGGCCGCGGGCACCTGTATTACGTTCCAGTGCCTGTTGTGCGATCAATTGAAGTGCTTCAGGCTCAAAAACCAATTCAACACCATCATAGTCAAACAGCTTTTTATACTGCTTCACCAGAGCGTTGCGTGGTTCCTGCAAGATCCGGATCAGCATGTCCTCCGTCAAATTTTCAAGCGGGACAATGACGGGCAAACGGCCAACAAATTCAGGAATCAGACCATATTTCAAAAGATCCTGTGGCATGATCTCCGTCAGGATTTGTCCGATATCCTTATCTTTATGGCTTTCAATGATGGCGCCGAATCCCATTGATTTTTTGCCGATTCTGTTTTGAATGATTTTTTCCAGGCCATCAAACGCGCCGCCGCAGATAAACAAAATATTGGTTGTATCAATCTGGATGAATTCCTGATGCGGATGCTTGCGGCCGCCCTGAGGGGGGACGTTGGCAATGGTGCTTTCTAATATTTTCAAAAGCGCCTGCTGAACGCCTTCTCCGCTGACATCGCGCGTGATGGAGGGGTTATCTGATTTACGCGCAATTTTATCAATTTCATCAATGTAAATGATGCCCTGCTGCGCTCTCTCAATATCAAAATCAGCATTTTGAATCAGCTTCAGCAAAATATTTTCAACATCTTCTCCGACATAACCCGCTTCAGTCAAAGCTGTTGCGTCGGAAATGGCAAAAGGCACGTCCAGTATTCTGGCCAGAGTCTGAGCCAACAGCGTCTTCCCGCTGCCTGTCGGCCCGATCAGCAGAATATTACTTTTGGTCAGCTCAACGTCATCGTCATGTTGTGATTTATCATCTCTTGCGGCACTTTTCTTTTTTCTTTTACCACCCATCGAAGATTGATCAGCAAACACACGTTTGTAATGATTATATACAGCTACGGAAAGAGCTTTTTTGGCTTTTTCCTGTCCAATCACATATTGATCCAGCGCTTCTTTGATTTTAGCCGGTGACATAAGCTCAAAAGGCTTCTGATCCCCGCTTTCCAGCGCTTGTTCTTCCAGTCCTTCCTGCAGGATATCTTCGCACAGCTCAACACATTCATTACAAATAAAGACGCCGGGTCCAGCAATCAGGCGTGCCACCTGTCGATCTGTTTTCCCGCAGAAAGAACAGCAGACCGGTGTGTAGAGCTCATCCCCACCG
>JAGPFK010000278.1 GCA_018056585.1 Clostridia bacterium
CTTATGCTTTGCTCGAATATTTCGATGGGAGTTAGGATGACAAAAAAAAAGAGGGGTAACATAACCCCTCGTTTTTATTATTGGCGTCCCCATGGGGAGTCGAACCCCAGTTACAGGCGTGAAAGGGCATCCATGCCACCCCATAGTTATTGATATTATTGATGTATCATAGACATTAGAGTCATTAAAATCATCAAAAAACACTACGTTTTGTGTCCGCGTTTGTGTCCACTTTTTAAAGAGCTCCTGTTCATTTCAGGGGCTTTTTTTATTTTAATCACGAGAAAGGAGGCGATGCCTATGAATGTTTAAACGATAGATTTGTAAATTGTAGCGGCGGTAAGGCGGAAACAAACAGGCCATTCCTGGCAACGGGGGTGGCTTTTTTATTTCCGAAAACCAGTAACCATTCAACTATAATTTTATTAGGAGGAATTTGAATATGTCGAATAAAAATGTAGATTTAACAAAACAAGAAAATAACGAAGTTTTAAAATCTGTGAATGAAGCGGATGCTCCAACAGCTCCGGAAATCATTAAACCTATGGAACCTGAACCCGAGTCCTGGTCCTATGTTGGGACGGACAGCACTGCTGTCAACGAAATCACTGTGCTGGCAGTTGAGGCAGGCGATGATGGTGACGGCAAGACCGTAGACAGCTGGCTTGGGCAAGTCATAAAACCCAAGAAGGGGCAAAAGTTTCCTAAAGAACAGCTGATAGATCAGGGGATTGTTCTGGCTCAAAGCATTTCAGCGGCTGCCAACCGGGAAATCAACCTTGCCCAGCAGTATTTTGCATGCAGGGCAATCACCATCGGTCGCATCTGCCTGAAGCTCAAAGAGCTGATCAAGGGTTCTGATATGACTTGGGGTTCTTGGGCGGAGGAAAACCTGCCGTTTATCGCGAAAAGAAACAGGGAAAAGTTCATGCTCATCGCGAGCCGTAAGGACTGCCATCCGTTTACATTCCTCGGCGTGGACAGGCTGGAGATGCTTTGCTCGGTCACAAAAAACATGGAGGGCAAGGACAGGATTGGTGATCTCTTCAAAAAATACGAAATTCCTTTTGATGAAGAGATGGATATGAGCATGAATGAATTCAAGGCCCGGATCGATACCGCGATCAACAACGAGAAACTGATTAAGAATGGCCTGACCGTCAACTATAATATCGTGGCGAACGTCGTTAACATCGGCGTTGATTTTGATAAAGCCTTGATCCGAAGATTGAAGGAAATTGACGATTGCGGCGGAAATCCCGAGACCCTTCTGGAGAAGATCGCTCTTACGGGCGGTAGGGAGGATAACGAAACTACCCCTGAAAAGCGCTTGCAGGACTTCAACCACCTGGGCAATCGGCTGCTTGATACGTTGGATTTTATTGAGAAAGATCAGGACCAGCTGGTGAAAATCGACCGGGAAACATTCAGAAAACTGATCGAAAAGCTTATCAGTATTCAGGAGTTGGGTATCCTGGATACGGAAGAACAGAAGGTCGCTTAATTTTAACCTTGGCCCTCTGCTGTCTTATTGCGGCAGGGGGCTTTTTTATAAGGAGATATGAACATGAGATTTTATCAAGCCTCGATGAGCTCGAGGGTTTTAAAGCGTCACTGGGAACTATTTAAAGATCCTATCAACGTCTTGCTTTCCTATGCATACGCGGGACCGGACTTTTTGGAGATTCTCATTAAATGCCGTAGCATGATTGTCAGTGTCATTCTGGATTCCGGAGCCTGGTCGGTTGCACAGGGGGTTGCCAGCTTATCTTTGGCGGGGCTTATTTCCTACCTGAAGATGAACGGCCACCATTTTGACCGGTATTTCAACTTTGATACCGACTTCAGCAACAACGGTTTTCTCAATAACATCGTCAATCAGATAACGATGGAGAGAGCGGGGCTTCAGCCGGTGCCTGTAGTCCACAACGTATTTGATCGTGAAATCGACTATTATGTACAAAGCGGAAAGCACGATTGGATTGCACTCGGATCGAGCCAGACGACCAACTTTGATGATCTTGCCTATGCTGTTTGCCGTATCAAGAAAGGCAATCCCGACATAAGAATTCACTGGTTTGGCGGGAGCAAGTTTGAATGGCTGTGTAAGCTGCCTATAGCATCGTGTGATACGACCGGCTGGGCTTCAACAGGCAAGTTTGGTTTTATCAGATATTGGAATCCCAATGATCCGGATTGGGATAAAGGGCATTCCATTTATACCAGCGGCATGATCCGCGATGTTGATGGCGGGAAATATGAATATGTAACGTATCCCTGGAGGAATGACCTTGATAAGTACCTTCAGGAAACCTTTGGCCTGACGTTCCGTGATCTTTGCGGATATGACGGCGCCTATAACATGCAGCTTGTCAACACAAGATTCTTTGTGGAGCAGGAACAGCGGATCAATGCGGAACGTATCCGGCAGGGAATACCGTTGGAATAAAAGCGCAGGAGTCTGCGTTTTTTGAGAAAGGAGTGATGCGTATGTGCTGATTTGACGATGACTTGATTCATTAAAAGCGGCTAAATAGAGGCAAAAGGGTTGTTCCCAGGTGGGGCAGCCCTTTTTTATTGCCTGCTGACACTTAACCAATAGCGTCCTGGGCCTGGCCGGCGCTATCCATCGAGAACTTTATGAAAGTTCTCAGAAAGAGAGTCATAAAATGGAAAAATTGAATTCAAAAGATAAACAGATTTATGATGATATGAAGCAGTGCTTTGTGGATCTTGGAATGAAAATCATCAATGAGGAAAATTTGCCTGATGCTCTTCGCGGCATGTCCACATTTGAATATCCAGGTTATGGGGGAGTCGAATTTATTTTTGTCCCTTCTCATAATATTATTGATCTAAGCATGAGATATGCCGATTTTCAGCGGGACAAGCTCCCTGCACTGTATGAACTTTTGAACCTCATTAATCTCAACATGGTCAATAGTCATTTCTGCGTGGAGCCAAACAGCAGGATAGTTCTATTACGGTCGGGAATGAACGTTACAGGTTATTTTTTAAACAAAATTGACTTCAAGACGCTATTGGGCCAAGTGCTGGCAGCTGCACATACGTTCTTCCCTTTAATTGCCAAGCTGCAATTAAATAACCAAACAGTCCAGAGCATAATGGAAGAGTTAATCAAAGTTAGTATCAGTCAGATGCCACCTGAATTT
>JAGPFK010000279.1 GCA_018056585.1 Clostridia bacterium
GCATTGATGTGGCGTGGTGGCTGTATTATCCGGTCCGCTTTTCTTGGCAAGATCAAGGAAGCATTTGACAGAGACCCACAGCTCTGCAATCTGGTGATGGATCCGTATTTTAGCGAGACCATAAAAAACTTATTGCCTTCATGGCGTCATGTTGTAGCAACAGCCACAATGCTGGGTGTTCCCGCGCCAGCTCTTTGTTCAGCCTTAAACTACTTTGATGGATATACCTGCGCAAACCTGCCGGCCAATTTGCTTCAGGCTCAACGCGACTATTTTGGCGCACATACTTATGAACGGGTCGATGCACCGCGCGGGCAGTTTTTTCACACAAATTGGACTGGCCGCGGTGGAGAGACGGCGGCCTCAACTTACAATGTTTGATGACTTTTTGAAACATGATGGCTGCAATCGAAGGATTGCTGTATGAGATTAGAGATGAAAGGCACCTGTATTGGACACGGGTGCCTTTTAAATGTCTGTTGACTATGGAAGCCCAGCTGGTTTTTTGATATCATGGTAAAGATGACCGCGTAACAGAATTTGATCGGTCAATCGAAGAAAAATGAGAGATTTCCAGTGTAAAACTGCGTCAGCGGAGGTCCAAATATGCCTAAAAGAACAGACATAAAAAAGGTACTGATCATCGGTTCAGGCCCTATTGTGATTGGTCAGGGCTGCGAGTTTGATTATTCCGGAACACAAGCCTGTAAAGCGCTTCGTTCGCTTGGTTATCAGATCGTCCTGGTTAATTCCAACCCGGCCACAATTATGACCGACCCAGAAACGGCAGATATAACCTACATAGAGCCGCTTAATTGTCAGCGCCTGACTGAAATCATCGCTAAAGAGCGTCCGGATGCCCTTTTGCCTAACTTAGGAGGACAGGCAGCGCTGAACCTTTGTTCTGAACTGCATAAGTCAGGCATTCTGGCAGAATATGGCGTTCAGGTAATTGGTGTGCAAGTCGATGCCATCGAGCGAGGTGAAGATCGTATTGCTTTTAAAGAGACGATGAGCCTCCTGGGCATTGACATGCCGAAAAGCAAGCCGGCTTACAGTATCGAAGAAGCAGAAGCCATCGCTTCCGAGCTCGGTTACCCGGTTGTGATTCGTCCCGCCTACACGCTGGGCGGAACAGGTGGCGGTCTGGTGTACAATTTAGAAGAGCTGCGCATTGTGGGACAACGCGGCATTTCAGCCAGTCTGGTTGGTCAGATTCTGGTTGAAGAATCTGTTTTAGGATGGGAAGAGCTTGAACTTGAAGTGGTTCGCGATGCAAAAAATCAAATGATCACCGTTTGTTTTATTGAAAACATCGATGCCGTTGGGATTCATACAGGCGACTCATTCTGCTCTGCTCCGATGCTGACGATCAGTGAAGCATTACAACAAAGACTGCAAGAGTATGCCTTCCGTGTGGTCGAAGCCATCGGAGTGATTGGTGGAACCAATGTTCAGTTTGCTCATGATCCCGAAACCGGCCGCGTTGTGATCATCGAGATCAATCCAAGAACGTCGCGCTCATCCGCTTTGGCTTCCAAAGCAACCGGATTCCCGATTGCCCGCATCTCTGCGATGCTTGCTGTCGGTATCACGCTTGATGAAATTCCATACTGGCGTGATGGCACGCTGGATCGGTATATGCCCTCTGGCGATTATGTTGTGATTAAATTTCCCCGATGGGCTTTTGAAAAATTCACTGGCATCCAGGATAAATTAGGCACGCAGATGCGTGCTGTTGGCGAAGTGATGAGCATAGGCAAAACTTATAAAGAAGCGCTGCAAAAAGCGATCCGTTCACTTGAAATTAATCGATACGGCCTGGGATTTGCTCGGAATTTTCATGAACTGACCTTGGAAGATCTGATGCATATGCTGACGGAACCAACCAGTGAACGCCAGTTTGTCCTGTATGAAGCTTTGCGAAAAGGCGCCGACATTGATCAGTTATCCAAACTGACCTTTATCAAACCATGGTTTCTTTTACAAATGAAAGAGTTGGTTGATCGCGAAGAGGAGATCCTGCAGTACCGAGGATCGGCCTTGCCTGATGATTTGTTGGCAACCGCAAAACGCGAGGGTTTTGCCGATCGATACCTGGCCTTTCTTTTAGATGTTCCTGAAGAGGAAATCCGACGTCAGCGGATCCGCATCGGCGTCGTCGAGGCATGGGAAGCCATTCCAGTCAGCGGCGTTGACCAGGCTTCTTATTATTATTCGACTTATAACGCGCCTTGCCAATCGACTGTCAGCAACAGGCAGAAAGTAATGGTGCTGGGCGGCGGGCCAAACCGCATCGGCCAGGGCATCGAATTCGATTATTGTTGCGTGCACACTGCTTTTGCCTTGCGTGATCTGGGTTATGAAACCGTGATCGTCAATTGCAATCCGGAAACAGTATCGACCGACTTTGATACATCTGACAAGTTGTATTTCGAACCACTAACGGTAGAAGATGTTCTCAGCATTTATGAAAAAGAAAGACCTTTGGGTGTGATTGTCCAATTCGGAGGGCAAACACCTTTGAATATTGCCGGTGAATTAGAGAAAGCCGGTGTGCGCATCCTCGGAACCTCAACCGATATGATTGACCTGGCCGAGGACCGCGACCGCTTCCGCAGCATGATGGAAAAGTTAAAGATACCTATGCCTGAATCCGGCATGGCCGTTACGGTGGAAGATGCATTGGAGATTGCATCGCGCATCGGTTATCCCTTAATGGTTCGGCCATCTTATGTTTTGGGCGGCCGCGGAATGGAAGTGGTCTTTGACGAATTTATGCTCAGACGTTATATGCTGGCTGCTGTTGGCGTGACGCCAGACCGGCCCATACTCATTGATCGGTTTCTCAGTCACGCAACTGAAGTTGAGGCCGATGCCATCGCAGACGGTCAAAACGCTTTTGTTCCAACCATCATGGAACACATCGAACAAGCTGGAATTCATTCCGGCGATTCAGCCTGTGTTATTCCTCCTATCAGTATTGAGCCCAGGCATGTTCAGACCATCATAAATTACACCCAGAAAATCGCAAAAGAACTTCATGTTATTGGCCTCATGAATATGCAGTACGCTATTGCCGATGACAAAGTCTATGTGCTGGAAGCCAACCCTCGTGCATCACGCACCGTTCCATTGGTGTCGAAAGTCTGTAATGTTAAAATG